>CAZLRN010000590.1:0-2389 GCA_964561715.1 uncultured Spirochaetales bacterium | reverse complement strand
ACCCCACACCTCCACCTTTTCGCCGCTCCGAAGGCCTGCCTGCTGGGAGCCTGTCAAGTTGTTATGATCGACGAACGAAAAAAATGGCATTGATGGAGAGGAAGGTTAGGTGGCTGTATACTGTTCGCAACCTGGACCCGGGACCGGAAAGGGGAGAACGGTAGATGGCCTTGCCCCCTCTTGTGGCACCGGCGGTGACCACTATGTCAAGTTTGGCCGGCCACCTACCGTCCATTCGTACCAACAAGATAGCACGCCGAGGGCGATGCTGAATAGTAGGGTGGAGTCATGAGTGCCTTACAGGGAGCCTCCTCGAGCTGGTCCTGCAGGATCAGGAAACCAAGCGAGGAGGGAAGACGATGAACATGCACGGGGTGGATCTGCACAAAAGCTACGCTACGATCTCAGTGCGGAACGACAGCGGTAAGGAGGTACGCTTTCTGCCGAGGGTGAAGGATTTTGCAGGCTACGTGAAGGAACTAGGGCCGGAGGATGCGGTGGTGCTGGAGGCTTCTTCAGGTACATTTTTCTGGGCCGACCGAATCGAAGCCCAGGGAGCGCTATGCGTACTGATCGATGCGTTTCGGTTTCGTATCATCCGCGACTCCTGGAATAAAACGGACCGTCGGGATGCGGCGAACCTGTCGTTGGCGCTGTGGTTTGCGCTGAGCAGCGGAGAAGTAAAACTGCCGCAGGTATACAAGCCCAGCCCGGCGGTGAGGGAGTTGCGACGGGTATTCGGGCAGTGGCAGCTGTTGAACAAACAGATCCGACAGCTGAAGAACCAGGTGCAGGGGGTTTTGAACGAGAGTGGTGTCCCGGATCGAACGTTCGGCAAATGGTTAACGAAGGCTCCGGCTGAAGCCGAGGAAGTGTTGAAGAAGATGTCGATCCCAAGAACCGGCCGGATGTGTATTCTCATGAGCTTGCGTTTACTGGAAAGCGTGCTGAAGGAGAAAGAGGTACTGAAGGCAGAACTGCTTCGAGTGGGAAAGCCATTTGAATCCCAAGTAAAGCTGCTGATGAGCATTCGCGGCGTCACCCCTCTTCTTGCTCTGGCTTTTCTGGCGGAGGTGGGCGATATCAGCCGCTTCTCGAGCCTGCGCAAGCTGTATTCCTACCTGGGTGTCGTACCTTCTGTTCGATCCAGTGGGGATACCACGCGCACCGGCCACATCAATCGAAAAAGCCGGGCTCTGGCGCGGACGATCTTCACGCAGGCCATCCCACATCTGGCCAATTCTTCTCCGCTGCTTCAACAGTACTATCGTGACCTTGTGAGTCGGAAAGGATTTGGCAGAGCTCGAGTTGCCGTACTCCGGAGAGTATTCGGAATCATGCGGCGGATGCTTCTCTCCAATACCCCATACCGATGGTTGGAACCAGCGCTGTATGAGAAAAAAATGCGAGCATATGAGAGAGATCTTAAAAAGATAGATGATCAGCAGGAGGCTGCTTGACGTCGATCATAGTAGTGGGCGCCGCCGGTTTTCGAATTCCCACCCAGCACTAGCTCCGAACGATACCGGCTGCCAGCATTGCCCGGTCTTGGATCACGAGCTCGTACATTCCCCGAGATGCAACTCGACGTCATGATTGGTGCGACCCGCTCATTCCCTCGAACTGGGCACTTGTAAGCGCTACTCTTCACGTCTCACCGCACCAAGCGGAGCGCCGCTTCCCGAAGCGACATAATGGCCGGGATGCGTTGCCGCGCCGAACCAAATAGCCCGGTCCCATTATCCAACGAGCGCGTTCCGAATGAGGTGGCCCTCAAGCGGTCAGCTCCATCTCCTTGTTGACGCTGTCGAACCACCAATTGAATCTCTCTTGCTTCGATCATTTCTATTCCAACGACGAGGCGGGTCCCAAGGCATATCCCCCACAATCGATGCTGAAGATTATCCTCTATGCCTATTCGAAAGGGATTCCATCCTCTCGGAAGATCGAATCAACCTGCAGGAACAACATCATCTTCATGGCCCTTTCAGGGGAAGCGAAACCGGATCATGCCACGATCGCCTCTTTTGTCTCCGCCAAGAGCGAGCAGATCAAGGATGTGTTTGTGCAGGTACTGATGAAGCAGCATACGATCAACGATCAAGTTCAGGATCAGGATCGCATTCGCAAGGCGATCCAGGATATCAAGAAACAGAAGAAAAGGATCGAGCAGTTCATCGAGACCCATGATCCCCGAATGCATCACCCCGGCCGTGAGGTCAAGAGCAACATCACAGACGACGACAGTGCAAAACTGAAAACCTCGGGCGGCTATATCCAGGGCTATAACGCCCTGGCTCTCACCGACTCCAAGCACCAGATCGTGCTAAATGCATACCCCATAGGAAGACAGTTCGAGGGGGATGAACTGAAACCTTTCATCCAGGAT
>CAZLRN010000589.1:0-2399 GCA_964561715.1 uncultured Spirochaetales bacterium | reverse complement strand
AATTACTTCGCAAAATCTTGTTGAAAAAACAAGATTTTGCTCCATAATTGCATATAAAGTGTAACGGCTGGCGAGACTAAAATCAACGCTTAATTTTTAGCGGCTTGTTTGGCGGGCGCGCCTTCGGCCCTTTCGCCGAAAATGTTGTAGACGTAGGAACGAATCGTGTTTTTTATTCTTGTCGAAGGGGGGAGCGCCTGGACATGCAAAAGGGAACGGTTCTTCTTCTGATCGTAGCTCACTCCCTTTACAACCCCACACATAACAATTTCATGATCAGATAGGCTGAATTGAAACTTCACGGGTAGCCCTACTTTAGCTCTGCCCCCGATCAGGATTGCAGCCCCATCTTCGGAGACATCCTTCATGTAAGCCTTGAGTCCCTTGCTGCTTTCGAACTCTTCATTCGCGTCTTCCACAGATCTTAGAGGAAACAGCTGCGCCGTTGTTAGAAGATCAGCACGGACCGATCTTCTCTTTTGGGTGCGCATGAGACCATCGCTGTGAGCAATATGCAGAATAGGGTATTTCCGCTGTGAGAAATCGTCTAGTACACGTGTTTGAAAGAAGTATCCGGCATCACCTTCTCTCCAAAAACTCACACCAATCTGCTGACCCTTAAAGGTAAATCCGGGAGGCAGCTTGGGCCCTCCCTGGGGATAAGAAACCGCCATATAACGCCGCATATTCTCGACTACAATCGTCGCAAAGTTGCCAACATTGGGCAGTGACAATTTTAGCCTCTGCCTCTTTATGATGTCTCTCGAAGTCTTGATTCCTATATTGTACTTGGGCTGGCTGAACTCGACCCGTTTTCTGAAATCAAACAGCTTCGAGATAATGGCGTTTGCCTCTGGCGCTGCCTCTTCGCCACGGGCTCGAAAATTGATAATCATACCCTTGATACAGCGATCGAGCTGCCTGACTGACCAAAACAGAGAGGTGGGTTCTTTCATGCGGTTCTCGACCGCAATTTTTCGAAGAAGGTTGACTTCCTTGAAACTGAATCCTGATTCCTTGCCTTTAAGGTAAAACTGAATCCAAGGGAAGCTTCCCCCGCCGGCACGCCTCAGAAAAAAAAACGAACCAATTGCAAGCCCGGCGATGATTGCGATGATAACGAGAGTCCACATATCCTTATTATCGCCTTTTCACGTTATTACCTGAAAATATCTATTATTCGTTAATAATGTCAATTTCTCTTCGTTGACACAGCAAAGCGATGATTCTAAATTTATTATAGCATGATTTGTCCGCAAATGATAGACCTTCAGTCTAGCTTGAACTTGTTCTCTTTTTCGTCTATTCCGCCGCTGGCGGATATCAAACAAAAGTACCGAAATCTGCTCAAACGCTACCATCCCGATCTCCATCCTGATAACTCTGAAGTTTCCAATGAGATGATTCGCAGGCTTAATCAGGCTTATGAGATTCTTGAGTCCAATACGTACCATAGCCAGAGGGAATCACTTCCATCGAGTCTTATAGGCAGGGCAATCAGGACAGGAGATGAGGCTATTCAAAACGCTGTCATCATGGGGTGCCTTATCAGGATGCGCAACAACCAATTGGGTCGATACTTTTGTGCACAAGTAAGAAAAGTGAGAGATATCCTTGAAACCCAATCGGCGGATCCGCTGTGGGACATTCCGTTTTTCTACAAGCTCTTCTCGCTATTTCTGAGCACCACCGAGGGCAACACGCCTCGACCTCTGCCGACAACGTGGAATTCGACCCGCTTTTTCAAAAATCTCTCTATTGCCAACAGATACCTGGACACTGGCATTCGGAACTTTTACTACTATACGAATCATAAGCGATTGCGCTTTTTCACCAAGATACCATTATCGTTTCTGAGAGATGCCGAAAGAGCCTATGGCCATCTCCGCTCTTACCTTTTCGAGGAACCTCATCTGAAATTAATCGGCGGGCGACTCGAGCTTAGCCGCCTCTATCAATTGCGCATTTCTGGCAGCTCCCTCCTCTCGGCATGAAGAGACACATCCTCGAAATTGCTCTCCTCTACTTATCATTCTATCTGCCGGCGCTATTTGCGATGAGCCCCGAAGAGGCTGATCTGACCCCCTATATGCTTCAGTATCTCCTGGTTGGATTGCCTCAGGCCCTGCTCGTGCTCTACATCATCTGGATCCAGAAGGAAAAAACATTCGGGGCCTTCGGGATCGGCTCTCTCGAGCTGCTCGATCTCCCCTATAGCGTTCTAATTTACGTCGCGATGTTCGGACTGCTGTTCCTCCTCGCTTTCGCCATAACTCTCCTTCCACCGTTGGTGAGAGAGTCTCTTCGGTCGGGCTATCGCTGGCAGCTTTCCCGAAGCTCCCAGCTGCCCATTGCCCTCCTCTTTTGCCTGGTAACGGGCTACCGCGAGGAGCTTTTTT
>CAZLRN010000588.1:0-2418 GCA_964561715.1 uncultured Spirochaetales bacterium | reverse complement strand
CACGAAGATCTGGGCCGCGGCAGGAGGGAGCTCCGTGCTCTGGATCTGGGACCCATCACGCTTCTTGCGCAGAAGCCGTTCTCCCTAGAAATTCGAGATCACGTCGAGTTCCTGGCGATTCCTCACCAGCCAAACTACAGCGACTACAGGGCGTGGCGGGTACCGGCCAAAGAGAAACCTCTTCGAATCGCTGTCGCCCACGGAGTAGTCATCGGGATGAGTTACGCCGGCCCGGAGCAGGAAACAGGGGCTGGGGTAATGGATGAGGATATCTTTATCCGCTTCGACGTCGACTACGCAGCTCTCGGTCATATTCACAACCGAAGACAGGCGACCAGCAACGGTGTGATCATCTCCTACCCGGGCTCGGCCCGTGTATGGCGCCGAGGGGAGATCGGGGAGAGGGGGATCTGCCTCCTTGATTCCGCCAAAAAAACCGGAGCTGAGTTTGTCGCCCTTAAGAGCGCGGGGCAGTACCGGGAGTATACGCTCCCTCTGAGCCTGGAGGGAGGATCGCCGGACCTCGCAAAAGAGGCGCAATCCTGGTCTGCAAAGGACTGGATTCGTATTAGCTTTTCGGGGCTTGTCGAAGAGGAAGGTGTCGTGGCGTCACTGGAGGCAGAGCTTCAAAAGAGGCATGGGGGAACGCTGCGAAACCTCGAAATCCTCAGGCATGAGGTATCCGTGCTCCCGGGTATTTCCTCTCAGCCTCTGGCTAGCCGTTTTCTGGAAGTATGGAAATCGAAGGAACCGAACTCGGGAGACGAACGGGAAATCCGGATTTGGCTTCGAGCTAGAGAGTTGGCTCTAGCTGAGATTAAAAGCGTTTTGGAGGCCAGGGATTGATACGCCGTCTCGTGCTCGAGAGCTTCGGCAAATTCAGGCGCAAACGGTTCGATTTTTCGGAAGTCACTCTGTTCATCGGAAAGAACGAAAGCGGAAAGACAACGATCTTCGACGCCCTCTTTCAGGAAACCTGCCAACCAAAGGCCAACAAGCGTCACGGCCGAATGCTGCAGGAGAGGTACGGCGATTCTCGCGAGGCTAGCATCGAGTGGCTCAACGAAGGCATAAGTCTCGACGAGGATGAGTTTCACAACCTATTGGCGATTAGGTCAGGTAACATTCATCTCGATTTGACGTCGGACTCCGCATGGATGGAAAAGGTTAAGTCCAGCCTCTTCACAGGGGGAATCGATCCCAATGTTCTGCAGAAAAACTTCGCCGACAGAGCTTCGGATAAGGGATCTCTCAAGCACAACCGTGACATCAAACAGCTGGAAATGAAGCTCGATGAGCTTAAGGATCGGCTCGAAGAGAAGAGGAAGAATCGAGACAGCCTTCTTTCGAGAGAGAGGGATACACGAAAACTAAATTCCCAGCTGGCGGCTACTCAGGTAGAGCAGGAGGACTTGAAGGTCGTTATAGATCGCATCGAAAGGGAGTTGGAATACGAAAGCAAGATACAGAATAAGAGCAGGCTCGCCAATCTTCTTCTGAAGATAAGCGAAGGCGAAGAGCGTCAAAAGGCCCTAGCATCACTGCGTATCTACACCGAGGAGGAGCTTGCCAAAATGGATGAGCTCACATCGAAAGCCGCTGCCTGGGAGCTCGACGCCGCCAAAGCTCAATCCGAGCAGGATCACCAGTTGAAGCAACTTAAAGAGAAACGGAGCGAAGTGGATCGATTGGAAGAGGCGAAAGGCCGCGATAGCAACCTGTCGCGTCTTGCCACCGAATACCTCATCGCCATCGAGCACATCAGGGAGAATCTGCCGAGACGCAAGGCATCCTGGTGGCACTGGACTTTGCTGGCTCTCCTTTCTGGACTCGTCGGCGCTTCAATACTGCTGTCGCTGAATCAGCAGAACATCCTCTTTTTCCTCACAAGCGTTGGTTTGGGTGCATTGCTAGGCGTGTTTTTTCTCCTGTTGATGGGAAGGATTAGGAGCCAGCCTGACCTCAACAGAATCGGAAAGGCGATGCAGCGCATCAAAGAGGAGTGGCGGAGCCGGACAGGTGGGACAAATGCTCTGTCCTCGGACAATCCCGACGCTCTGACAGCAGAGCTTGTAACTCTGCGCAATGCGGTAGACAGGGACTCCGAAGCCTTGGCTAATGCGATCGAAGGGCTTCTCGAAAGGGAAAGGTCTCTCGAGGAGTGGAGGAATCGGCGCGAAAAAATCCTGGAGCAGATACAAGGGTCCAACCGGGAAAAAGCCGACTGGCTCAAGGCAGCTGATGTGCGCAGCCGGGATGACTACTACAGAAAGGTTCTCGAGCGACAGAGGCTTCGAGAGGAGCAGAACCGTTGGGAAGTGGAACTCGGCGAAGAACTAAAAAGGTTTGGTTACGACAGCCCCGCGCTTCTCGAGCAGGAGTGTGAGAGGCGTCTCAGGGAGTTCGACAGTGAGGGCA
>CAZLRN010000587.1:0-2420 GCA_964561715.1 uncultured Spirochaetales bacterium | reverse complement strand
GGTCTGAACACTATCGATGGGGAGCCCTGTTGCTGGCTGAGCTGGGGAAGCCTGAGAAAATTGCAGGACGCGGCGCAATCCCTCGAAGCGGAGGGAATTCGTACATACGAGGCGGACCTTCGATTTCAGGATCAATTCCTGATGCATTATGGAATTCACGGTTCACTCGAGATAGAGGGGACCTTCACCCCCGGGAAACATGTTGATCGGGTCTTTCTGAATCCCTCCCTCAGTCAATCGGAGTGGGAACCGGTTCTCACGATCCTCTCTCTGGACATCGAAACCGAAACCGAAAGCGGCGAAATCCTTGCTATCGGTCTGGTTTTCAGTAATCCGTGGAGTTCATCGACAGCGGAAGAGGTGCTCTTTGTGGGAATGCTGCCCGGGATTGGAGACAGGCAGATCCGATGCTTTGCCGATGAACGGGCCTTGCTCGAGGCGTTTCGAGATCGGATCATTGAGTGGGACCCCGATATAGTGACGGGCTGGAACGTCATCGATTTTGATTTTCAAGTAATATCCGATAGATTCGAAAAACACGGCATACCCCTTGTCCTGGGAAGAGCCGATGTCGCTGATGTCTTTCTCTCGCGGGATAGGCGCCTCGCCAGCCGGGTGATTATTCATGGTCGCCAGGTTCTCGACGGCGTACGTCTGGTCCGGGCGGGGCCACAGCAGTTTGCCGACTACAGTCTGGAGACGGTGGCCTCCGCTCTATTGGGCTACGGGAAGAGGCTCGAGCAGACTGGAGGCAAAGCAAAGATAGAGGCGCTGTCGAACCTATACCAAGACGATCCTGTCGAGTTCTGCCGATACTGCATGCAGGATGCAAGGCTCGTCCTTGAGATCCTCGAGAGCTCAGGCCTCATAGATTTGACGGTGCAGAGATGTCGTTTGATCGGAATCGGATTGGATCGTGCATGGACGAGCATCGCGGCTTTCGATTTTATGTACATCGAGGCTCTGCACAAAAGGGGATTTACGGCTCCGACCCTCGGCGTGGATGCGCTTCCCCTAGAGGGGGCACCGGGTGGAGCCATCATCGAACCTCAAGCCGGTCTATATGAAAACGTGATGGTCTACGATTTCAAAAGTCTGTATCCGTCGATCATACGCACCTTCAATATCGATCCTCTCAGCTATGTTCATCCGGACACTCGTTTCCAGATGGACGAGAATGAGCTTGCCCTGATGATCAAAGCCCCGAATGGCGCAATCTTTCGAAGAGACTCGGCCATTCTCCCTGAGTTGCTCGAACGATTCAACAGAAACCGGGAGGCGGCCAAGAAGAGAAATGACGAGGTAGCCTCGTACGTGTACAAAATTATCATGAACTCCTTTTACGGCGTATTGGGGGCATCGGGCTCTCGATTTGCGGGCTCAGAGCTGGCAGGAGCCATAATCAGTATCGGGCATATGATTCTGCACAGATGCGAGAGATACCTCGAGGGCAGGGGCTTTCGTGTCCTCTACGGAGATACGGATTCTCTCTTCGTGCTCTCGGGCCAGCCGGCAGAAAGCGATGCTAAAGGCCTGTACTCTCTCGGCAGGCAACTGTGTCAGGAGGTCAATAGCCAACTCCAGGAATACATAGAGAAGGATCTCCGATTGAGCTCTCGACTCGAGCTGGAGCTGGAGAAGATTTACAGTCGCTTTTTCCTTCCCCATGTCAGAGGTGCTTCAGAAGAGGGCACCGCGGGACGGGGCCGTGCCAAAGGCTATGCTGGAATGGTCTTGGCGGACTATAAAGAGGGCAGCGATAGAGACGAATCAGAGAATAACCTTGAGATCGTCGGCATGGAAGCGGTCCGCCGGGATTGGACCGAATTGGCCAAGAAATTCCAGATCAAGCTCTTGAGAATGGTTTTTGGGAGCTCCCCTCTGCAGAGCATTCAGCATTACATAAGGGATGTCATCGAGGAGCTTTATGCGGGCAAACTAGACCGGGACCTCGTCTATGTGAAGGCTCTTCGGAAGCCGACTAGCGAGTACAAGCGCTCTCTTCCGCCTCACGTCAAGGCAGCCATCCAGCTTGACGTGGCCGATCAGAAAGGGCTTATTCGCTTCCTTTGGACAAAGGATGGCCCTCAGCCTGAGGCAAAGGTGTCGTCAACCATCGATTATGATCATTATATCGAAAGGCAGCTCAAGCCGATAGCTGCGATGTTCGCAGAGGCTCTGCACACCGATCTCGAGCACCTCATAGATCTGGATAACCAGCTCTGGCTCTTTTGAAATGTTTATTGGAGGAAAACATAGAGTCTTATGCCGGGCGGGAAAAAGGTGATTTAGGGTTGACAAGCCTTCGATGGTGACTATAACATTTTTCTGCACATACGCAGATCATGTGCATGAGGAGGATTAGAAATGAAAAGTATGCGCAAAATCGTTTGGCTGGCAATGGCGTTGGTGCTGGCCCT
>CAZLRN010000586.1:0-2422 GCA_964561715.1 uncultured Spirochaetales bacterium | reverse complement strand
ATTCCGCACTTTGCCGTACTGGCCTTTCTGGCAGGAGCCGGTTCTTCGTCGCCTGGGTTCCCCCACGGAGGCGTGCAGATAGTGCTCATTGTGATTGCAGCAATATACCTGCTCTTCACTGGTAAGTATCACAGGGACATCTTCAAGCTCATAATGGGAATCAACAGGTGGAGTTACCGCGTCATTGCCTACGTAGCCTTGATGACAGACGAGTATCCTCCCTTCAGGCTTTAGTCGAAATACCGTTCCCCCTGTTTCAGGTGTTTCTTGACAACCTGTTCGTCGAGCTCTAATCCCAGGCCGGGCTGCTGGTTGAGCTTGTAGACACCGTCTGCAACTATGCTTTGACCCTTGACAAGATCTTGCTGTTGACCTCACCGTAAGCCTCACCCAGCCCATACTCTATTCTATACGGTTCGCCAACGCCTTCAGAACGCTCCCCGCCGAGCCGCGTAAAACCATTTCGGCCTCGTGATCCAGAGGTGTCGGCTGGTTGTTGATAATGACGACACGACCCCCCCGTCGTATGGTTTCCGCGGGGATGCCTGCTGCCGGATACACTTGCAGGGAGGTGCCGATGGCCACGAGAAGATCAGCCTTCGCCGCTTCTTCGAAGGCCAGGCGAGTCTCCTCTTCGGGCATCGATTGTCCAAAGGAGATGGTGGCCGGCTTGATCCAGCCGCCGCATTCATTGCAGCGGGGACATTCGGTCGATGGATCGGGATGCTGATCGAAAAAGGGCAGCACCTCCTCCCACTCATACCTCTTTCGGCATTCAAGACACGCAATATACGCGTTGCTTCCGTGAAGCTCGATCACACCATCCGCTGAAATGCCGGCCTTCTGATGGAGACCATCGATATTCTGGGTGATCACAGCCCTTAGCAGCCCCGCCTCGTACAATCGTGCCAGAGCCCGATGGCCGTAGTTGGGTTTGGCATCACGCAGCTGAGGGTAGCTCTCGATCTTTCGTTTCCAGTACCGCCGTCGGGCAGCCGTATCAGCAAGAAACTCGGATAGCTCAATGGGGCGCATCTTAGTCCAGATACCTTGAGGCCCCCGAAAATCCGGGATGCCGCTCTCGGTGCTTATTCCGGCTCCCGTGAAAGCCAGAAGATAGCGGCTGGAGCTAACTAACCTGGCTAGCTCGTCGATCTGTTCTGTAAGCTGTGTATCCATGACGTCGAGTTAGTGGTCTTACATCGTACTATGGATTGTGCTAACTTGGAATCTATGGATATAGAAAAAATTATCAGAGAGGCAGAAAAGGCAGAAGAGGAGGTTGCCGAGCTTACATCGGCACTGGTCAAGTTTAACACGGCCCATCCCCAAGGTCATACCAATGAGTGCGTCGCCTTCATAGCTGAGCACCTCGAAACGCAGGGCATAGCATGCGAGATCCATGCCAACGATCCGCATAAACCGAATATCGTAGCCAAACTTAAAGGTGAATCGGATCGCACCATCCTGTGGATGGGTCACCTCGATGTGGTTCCTGAGGGCGAACCCGATTCATGGACCTACCCAGCTTACAGCGGAACTATAAAAGACGGGAGCGTACATGGAAGAGGCAGCAGCGATATGAAGGGAGCCTGCGCGGCTGCTTTGGCAGCGGCCCGGATTCTCAGCCAGCTTGATGAGCCATTGCCAAACAATGTCGAATTCTGGTTCACAGCTGATGAGGAGATCGGCGGCGGAGAAGGAGCCCGTTGGCTGGCGGAATCCGGCAAGCTCAAAGGAGATGCATGTGTGATCGGAGACGGCGAGGGTAGCGGCTATGAAAGCCCGAACCTCGGGGTTGGTTGCAAAGGGCGCCTGGGAGGCCCTCTCGAGACAAAGCTTATAGCCAGGGGCAGGAGCTCTCACGGTTCCATTCCTTTTGCGGGCGATAATGCGATAAACAAGCTTATCGAAGTGATTCCCTTTGTGGAGAGGATCGGAGAGTTCAGGCTCGAGTACCCCGAAGAGTTGAGAGAGCCGGCAAAGAGCAGAATAGAGAATATCAAGGCGACGCGGAAGCTGACACCGGAGCAGGATAAGGCTGTTGAGCGGTTGTTCGATTATCCTACAGTAACCTGCAACATCCTGAAGGGGGGAATCAAGTCAAACGTCGTACCGGACTACGCCGAAGCGGTTTTCGATATTAGGCTGACGCCGGGCTCTGATCCAAAGAAAGCGATATCCCAGATTGAAAAACTGATCAGCGAAGCGAACGTGTCTGGAGTCGAAGTAAAGATAGGTGAAACGCCCTACGCAGGATATTATGAATCGCCCCATTGCCCTTTTGCGAAACAGCTTGCAGAGACACTCGAAAAGATCACAGGCAAGAATCCAGTCTTTATGCGCGGAACAGGCGGTACGGACGGAGCCAGAGTGAGCAGGATTTCAGGAATACCGTCGATCGCTTAAGGAATTATGTAAG
>CAZLRN010000585.1:0-2440 GCA_964561715.1 uncultured Spirochaetales bacterium | reverse complement strand
CTCGTAGCGTGAATCCCTCAACTCCATAACGAGCGAGATCTCCTCGAAGGGGCTGTTGAACTCAGCGTCAAAGAAATCTTCAGACTCGTCTTCGGCCGGAATTTCCTGACCCATACGATTCCACTTCAGTACAAGATCTCTCTGCATTCCCCCCAGAGGTTTTGTTGCAACTTTATACGTGCAACTGGTTCCGGAAAGGGCGAGGGAGTTCTCCCGATACCAGGCCCGATCGGTTAGATAATTGGAGGGGAAGAGGTACGATCCGAGAGGTATCGCATATTTTGTCAGATAGAGGTCGTCGATGTTTTCCAGCCTCAGATGGAGGTAGTAGACATCGAGAATCCTTTCGATTTCACCGCCTTTAGCCGGTTTATAGCAATCGAGAAGCTTCTTGAACTTCAAAAAGTCCGGTTTCATTATTTAGCTAGAAACACTGTAGCAGGTTTCCGCTAGAATCTAAAGTCTCCGGCTACTGCAGATCCAGCCTGTTCTTGGCCGATTCGACGGTGTTGTATAGAAGCATGGTAATCGTCATGGGTCCTACCCCTCCCGGCACCGGGGAGATGGCCTTGCATTTCTTTGAGACTTCGTCGAACTTCACGTCTCCAACGAGCTTGTATCCCCTCTTGCTGGAGGGATCGTCGACCCGGTTTACACCGACGTCGATGACAACGGCACCTTCTCTCACCATGTCGGCGGTAATGAACTCTGGCCTTCCCATTGCGGCGATGAGGATATCGGCCTGACGCGTCACGGAGGGTAGATCCTTGGTCCGGGAGTGGCAAACAGTCACGGTGGCGTTGGCTTCGTCCTGCTTCTGCAGCAGCATGTTGGCTATGGGTTTTCCTACGATGTTGCTCCTCCCGACTACAACCACATTGGCCCCTTCGATCTTGACTCCAGCGTAAACGAGCATCTTCTGCACCCCGTAGGGCGTGCAGGGACGAAATCCCCTTTCGCCGATGAGGAGCTTGCCCATGTTGACGGGATGGAATCCGTCAACATCCTTTTCCGGCAGGATTGTGTTGAGTACTTTATGCTCATCGATATGATCCGGGAGGGGAAGCTGAACGAGAATTCCATGGATCTTGTCATTTTTGTTCAACTCCTCTACCAGTTTCAGCAGCTCTTCTTCGGACACATTCACATCTAAATTGTGCTGCTCCGAGAAAATACCGATCTCATGGGCCGCTTTGTTCTTCATGCGAACATAGACCTGAGAGGCGGGATTTTCTCCCACAAGAACTGTCGCTAATCCGGGAGTGACGTTGTGCTCGTTTTTGAGCTTCTCGATCTCTACGGCCAGCTCACCGCGAATTGTCTCGGCAATCTTGTTTCCGTCTATTATTGTTGCAGCCATTACGAATACACTCCTTCGCTTTTTTGTTTGTATCGTGGATTCTCTAATTTCGGAAAATTATAAAACCAATTCCACTTGTGTAGTAGACCACCGCTTCGAAACTGCAGTGAATAACACCTGTCTAAAGTAAAGACCTGGAAATGTCAAGAAAGCAAAACGCTCGAAAGCCCCATGCAGCTTGTGTGGAACCTCTTATCGCAGTAGAATCTCAGGGTCACTTCGATGCGCTTCTGGGAGGAAAAATTTGATGGTCCGTGATCTCAAGTCTGATTACAGAACAATAGTCCAGGAGAATTTCCCAAAGACCATGGAAATCAGCTTTGTCGATGAGTCCGGCCGGCAGACGCTGACTTACGAAAAGGTAACATGGAAGATCGGGGGGGATCAAAAGGGACTACGCTATGGAGAGAATCCGGGACAGGAAGCGGCTCTCTACCGCCTCGTTGGAGGTAACCTTACCCTCGGCTCGGTCACCTGCATACAACCAGGCAGGTATCTGGCCTCCGACATCGAGCTGCTTCAGTCGGGTAAACACCCGGGCAAAATCAACATCACCGACGCAGATGCGGCGCTGAACATTCTGCGCTACTTCTCCGAGTCACCCTGCACCGTCATCGTCAAGCACAACAATCCATGCGGCGTGGCGCTGGGCTCCAGTCCGGCGGATTCCTACTACAGAGCCCTCATGGCAGACCGCCTGGCGGCTTTCGGGGGAGCCGTGGCCCTCAATCGCGAGGTCGACAGAGAAACCGCTGAGTTGATCGTCGACAGCTACTCCGAGGTGCTTGTGGCTCCC
Source organism: uncultured Spirochaetales bacterium (assembly GCA_964561715.1). Taxonomy (GTDB): domain Bacteria; phylum Spirochaetota; class Spirochaetia; order SZUA-6; family CAZLRN01; genus CAZLRN01. Next base: position 284 of record CAZLRN010000585.1, on the reverse strand, counting down.
GAGTTTGCAGAGGGAGTCATGGAAATTCTCGCAGCTAAGCAGAACCTCCGGGTTATGCGCATCAACGACATGAAACGTCTCGGCGAGTATGTCGGAACCCGATTCGTCGACTTCAAATCTCTCATCGATGGTGGAGTGATCCTGCAGTGGTCCTATGCGCCCCAAACCCTTACAACCCAAGTTTTTCTTCCGGCTCAGGCGAACTATAGAGGAGCGGAGTACAGGATCAACCGCCAACCGACAGAAAAAGAGCTCGAGGACCTTCTGTTTGGATGGCTTGTAGA
>CAZLRN010000584.1:0-2449 GCA_964561715.1 uncultured Spirochaetales bacterium | reverse complement strand
GAGCTGACACGTGGATCAGGAACCGATACGGATTGTCATAGAGAAGTGCACCGGTTGTAAGCTTTGCGAGAAGGTTTGCCCCTATGACGCCATACATGTTGTCGATAAAAAGGCGGTCGTAGACGAGAAATGCACCCTGTGCGGAGCTTGTCTCCAGGCCTGCAAATTCGACGCCATCGTCATCGAAAGACGTACCTTCAGGGGCCAGGATCCTGCCGCGTACTCGGGAATCTGCGTGTATGCCGAGCACCGCTTTGACAAGCTCTCTTCCGTAGTAGCCGAGATCATAGGCGCAGCCAGAGAGCTCAAGAAGGACCTTCCCAGGCCTGTAAGCGCGATTCTCATTGGTCACAACGTCGGTGAGATGGCAAAAGAGATCATCTCGTACGGCGTCGACGAGGTGTGGGTGGCGGACAACGAAAAGATCGGTGACTTCGACGAAGAGATACATGCCGATCTTGTTGCAGAGATTCTCCTGGAGAAACGGCCGGAAATCTTCCTTGGCGGAGGCACGATACTTGGACGATCACTTCTCCCACGAGTCGCGGCAAAGCTGCTGACCGGCCTCACGGCCGACTGCACGGAGCTCGCCATCGACAAGGAGACGAACAGACTGGTGCAGACTCGCCCCGCATTCGGCGGCAACATCATGGCAACTATTCTTTGCCAGAGTCATCGGCCCCAGATGGCAACAGTTCGGCACAAGGTCATGAAACCCGCCGACAAGATCGAGGGCTATGAGGGCAAAATCATCGAAATGGGCCACATTCCTATTCCGGCACCAGAGGTCGAGGTGCTGGAGTTTGTCAAGGAAGAGGGCGAAGAGGTCAACCTCGCCGATGCGGACATCATTGTCTCCGGTGGTAGAGGGCTTCAGGATCCCAAGAATTTCTCCCTCATCAGAGATCTCGCCCACGTGGTGGAGGGCGCTGTCGGATCATCCCGTGCAGCAGTTGATGCAGGCTGGATCCCCTACTCCCACCAGGTCGGCCAGACTGGCAAAACTGTTAATCCCGTAGTCTACTTTGCCTGCGGAATATCCGGAGCTATTCAGCATCTGGCCGGTATGAAATCCTCCGATGTCATCGTGGCCATCAACAAAGACCCAAACGCACCGATATTCGATGTAGCCCACCTCGGAATCGTGGGGGATCTGTTTCAGGTCATACCGGAGATCGTGAAACAGCTCAAGTAGCACGCAGACAACCGTCTGCAACATGGGCCGCTTTGATTTTGTTGTAAACCTAACACTATAATGGTAGTATGGGGCCGGTGAGAAAGTCTCTCGTACTACCCCTTCTCTATCTCTTCAACTTCCTCATCGTCATCATCATCGTTGCGACGCTGGATTTTCTCTACCGTATCGGCACCGTGCCCACAGATCAGGGCGTGGCCGTCATCAATCTTTTTCCCTTCAGCCTCAGGCAGGCTCTTCCGGCCGCCAGCATATGCGCCCTGCTCTTCACCTTCCTTAGAATGATCAATAAGCCGGGATCGCGCTTTATGAGCCTTCTGCTCCTGCTGGCAACGGCATCCGCCGTTCTGATCTTCTCCGCGATCGGGATTCGGATGATTGAGAGTGAACAGCCGGTCGGAAGCAGGAAGGTCTCAGAGGTTCTCAAACCCGGCATCTTTCATGTTTACGGAGCCGGTCTTCTCTACGTCGACGAAATAGAGGGAGACACCCTCGAACGGATTGTGCACATAAAAGAACCAGAAAAAGAATCCGAAACCGAGGGCAAGTCAAAGATAGAGTACACCCTCCGTGCAAGGGCACAATTGAGAGGGGAGAAGGTGGTCATCGACAGGAGCCCCGATTACGATACCCTGGAAATTTCTACAAAAGAGATAAGGGAAGGGATTTTTCGCCCCGTGACATCAGTGGGTTTTTTCCTGAGTGATTACGCCATACTGATTGATGATATGAGCAATCTTCAGATGCAGGGGGGGTGGGAGTTTTACCTGCTCTGTGTCTCCCTCGTTTTTTTCGTGCTCGGGACAAACCTGTGGATGAGAATCACCCGTTGGCCGCTGTTCAACTTTTTGCTGGTGGTGCTCATCATTCGCGGGATTTTCTTTCTCTACGCCTATGTTCGACTCAACCTGGCAAACGAGCTGGCCAAGCTCTTCGAGGACAGCATTCTGGCAAAGAATCTTCCAGCCTTCGGATTCCTCCTTCTGGGTCTTCTCTTCCTTCTGGCAGAGGCGCTTTTTGTTCCCTACGATCGACTAAGTGAGGATAGGGGCAGATAGAATGGCCATCAAGTCACCAACCGGGACAGCGATGAGGACTCTCCTCCTTTTTCTGCTGGCGAGCCTTATCGTTCTGTTGGTCTTCAGCGTACTGAAGACCATGATAGAAAACACCGTCATTCGAGACCTTCAGATCAGAACCGGGCTTTTCCACGGTTTGAAGCTTTTTATCGAGCATCTCATTCCTATTCAGGTC
>CAZLRN010000583.1:0-2464 GCA_964561715.1 uncultured Spirochaetales bacterium | reverse complement strand
ATCCCAATAAGGCCCAAAAGACTTGCCCTCTAGCTTCTTTTTTTGTAATCTTGACTAAACCGATAAGGTTAAAGAGGTATCTAAAGGGAAGAGTACTGCTTTAGAGCCAAGCTTATGTGACCAATTGTTGACTTAATCAATTGAGAAACATAACAGCTTGAGGAGTCATGAAGGTTACCATTACATGAAGGTTACGATTAATGGAAAAGAGGAACAGTTGAATCAGCAGAAGCTATCCGTCGTGGACCTACTCAAGGTTAAAGACGTCGAGATGCCCGATATGGTCTCCGTTCAGCTCAACGGGAGCATACTGAAGCGGGAGCAATTCAGCTCGGTATTCGTCAAGGAAAACGATCGCCTTGAATTTCTCTACTTCATGGGAGGTGGTGCCCGGCCGAGGCGTGCCCGGCCGAGGGGTGCCCGGCTGCGGGAGGCTCGGCAAGGAGCTGCCTGGCTAGGCAGAGTCAGGCGGGAGGCCGCGCCATGATACTGACAGAGGAACAGATAAACCGCTACAGTCGCCACATCCTACTCAAAGACGTTGGCGGAATCGGGCAAGAGAAGCTTCTCAACGCAAAGGTGTTGGTGATCGGTGCGGGAGGGCTCGGCTCTCCGATCGCCTTCTACCTCGCCGCAGCAGGGATCGGAACCCTCGGAATCGTCGATGATGACACGGTCGATATAAGCAACCTTCAGCGACAGATCCTGCATTTCACACCGGATCTGGGTCGGCCAAAGGTCGATTCCGCCAAGGATAAATTGAGGCAGATCAATCCTGACGTAGAGGTCAACACCTACAGAGAAAGGGTTGTACCAGCCACCGTGCTGGATCTCATCAAAGACTACGACTTTGTGATCGAGGGCACGGATAACTTCCCCGCTAAGTTTCTCATCAACGACGCCTGTATTCTGGGGGAGAAGCCCTTCTCCCAGGGGGGAATCCTCCGTTTCGACGGACAGACCATGACCCATGTTCCCGGCTCGGCGTGCTATCGCTGTGTCTTCCATTCCCCCCCGCCTGCCGGGACTATCCCGAGCTGCAGCGAGGCAGGTGTCCTGGGCGTGGTGGCAGGCATGCTTGGTACCATTCAGGCCGCCGAGGCACTGCGGTATATCCTCGGCATCGGGGAGCTGCTGACCGATCGCGTCATGTTCTTCAACGCCATGAATATGGATTTCAGAACGGTCACAGTGGAGAGAAATCCGGATTGCCCGGTTTGTGGCAACGCACCCACCGTAACCGAGCTTCTGGATGAAAACTACGTGCAGCCAGTCTGCGATTTGGATCTCAGTCACGCAGCGAAGATCCAGAAATCATAATACCCTCCGATAACGGCGCGAACCATCTGTCGAAATGGGCTTGTATGTTCTTCTCCTAGACCCGGTCGGCGCGCTTAAGGAACAGAGGCGGGTCGCCAAGAAAGGTTCGTGGGTCATCGCCGGCGGCGTCCGAGACCACCTGATCGGCCTTCGATATTTCGGAGCAGAGACCAAGACAAACAGCGTGCTTGACTTGCTCTTGTTGGATGATCCGAAATCCCCTCAAGAGGAACAACTCGTTTTGGTCTTCGAAAGGACAATTGCAGCGGGATATCTGGACAGAGTGACTCTGGAGCGGGCCAAGGAAGAGGCTCGAGCCTGGTACAGTGATCCTACTGCCTTTCACACCTGGATCGATGTTTTTGCGGCAGGGCGGGCCCAAGCGGTTCTTACCCCCCGACACCGCTTATCTTTTCCCTAAATATCTCAGGCACCCTGGAGACTTTCCGCTTTTTATAGTCAAAGGCAACCATGACGGTTGTGCCCCTGGCGACCACCTGGCCGTCTGAACTTCGCTTAACCAAAAAACCCATTGTAAAGCCAGTTCTCTTAAAATCAAAAAACCGTACGCCGACCTCGAGGTCATCCCCTAGGAAAACCTCCGCCAGATATTCGACGTGAGCTTCTTTGAGTATAACTCCGATCCCCTCGCCAATGGAGGTTTCTTCGAAACCGATAGATTGGAGGCATCTGATTCTGGCATCCTGAAAGAGAAGGAGAAACCGATCATTGCCCATGTGCCCCCCGTAGTTGATATCCCCGATTCGAACTGTAAAAGCTGTCCAGAAGTCGTACTGCTCTTCCATTTCTCCAATCCCAGCACAACATCAGTAAAAAACGACTGTCTCCAGAACGTCAGTCGCGAAGAGGTTGATATCATATTCGCAACCGTCGGGCATCGTAGTGCTCAATACGAAGGCTGCCTCACCGGTGCGCGTCGCAGCAACAAAGATTTGCATCAGTGTATCAGAATCATCGGAGCCTTCTCCTTGCTCTATGAGGACACCCTTGAGAAAGTATCCGCTCCGACCGGCTATCTCCATCTTGCCTCTCTCACTCCTATCTAGATTTCGCTCAAATCCGTTGTAAAATCTCTCAGCCCAGGCTTCCTCCGACATTTTTTGATCCTCAGGGGGCAAGGGGC
>CAZLRN010000582.1:2078-2473 GCA_964561715.1 uncultured Spirochaetales bacterium | reverse complement strand
CGGTGGGAGTCATCATGCTCGTCGTCGTCTTCATCTTCACCCTGGTCTATCTTTCGGTGCAGGAGAGGAGATCGGACTCATAGTGGCAAAATCGAGAAGACGAATCCATCACAGGATAAAGAAGCTGCTTAAGTTTTTCCTCGTCTACACAGCGACAGCCGTCGTTTGCGTTATCATCGTCTTCCCTTTTTACTGGATGGCGCTCAGCTCGCTCAGACCAGGAGAAATCTTCGGATCAGTCACAGGCTTGCTGCCCGAGAGGCTGAATTTTTCCAATTATGCGAAGGTATTCGCCGAGCATCCTCTGGCCGTCTGGATGAAAAACGGCTTCATTGTTTCTTTGGCCACCGCTTTTTTCAGCATCTTGCTTCAGCGCCGGCCCCCCTATGAGCGGC
>CAZLRN010000582.1:0-2068 GCA_964561715.1 uncultured Spirochaetales bacterium | reverse complement strand
CCTCTCCCGTTATCGATTCAAAGGCAGGGCTCTCTACAGCAGCTTGCTTCTGGGCACCCAGATGATCCCGATTGTGCTTTTGGTCATACCCATCTATGTCTTCTTTCGGGATCTCAATCTGCTCAACAGCCTCCTTGGTTTGATCATTGCCTACATCACCTTTGGAGTGCCTCTCTGCACGATGTTGCTCAAGAGCTTTTTCGATACCGTATCCGTAGAGATAGAAGAGTCGGCCCTCATAGACGGTTGTTCTCAAATAGGAACATTGATGAGGATCGTAATGCCTCTTTCGCTGCCCGGATTGGCCGTCACGGCGCTTTTTGCCTTTTTGCAGGCCTGGAATGAGTATGTCTATGCGGCGACCTTTCTCTCGAAGGTCTCTAAATACACGACCTCAATCGGCCTGCACAACTTTATAGGTCAGCACAGGCTCGACTGGGGCGGTATCATGACGGCTTCCGTTATCGTGACCCTGCCCACGTTTATCGTATTTGCTTTCCTTCAGAAAGGCCTGATCAAGGGCCTGGGAACAGGCGCTTTGAAGGGGTAGGGTGGTTTTCGACGGGCCCCGTGGTGGGCCGGATGAGATTTTGTCGCGGTTTTAAAGCTTATCGTTGGCTGCATAAAAAAAATAGGCTAAACTGTTTAGGCTGTGGGCGCAGCCAACGATAAGCTTAGAACATAAATCTTCAAGGAGGTTTCATTATGAAACGAATGTTGTGCCTATTCTCGGTGCTGTTGCTGGCCGGTTCGCTGGCCTTTGCCAGCGGGACGAAACCGGCGGCTACCGGCGCGGGTCAAATCGACGTAACCACCTGGCAGTGGTTCGATCCCGGGATCTCGCCCTTCTGGGATGAGTTCCTGCCCGCCTTCGAGAAAGAGTATCCGGACATCAAGGTCAATAAAATAGAGATTCCGGGAGGCCGCTATTGGGACCAGATCGTGGTTTTGGTCACGGCAGGGCCCGCACCGGATGTGCTTCACGCCACGGCCTTGAAGGTCAAGCAGTTTATGGCCATGAAGGTGCTGGATCCTCTCGACGACCACATGGATCTCACCGAGATAAGAAAGGTCTCTTACAAGGCTCAAACCACCTTTCCCGTGGAGGACGGCAAGATCTACGCCTACATTACGGGTGCCAGGACTCTCCAAATGATCTGGAACAAAAAGCTCTTTGCAGAGGCAGGCCTCTCCGATGCGCCCAAGACTCCTGCGGAGTTGGTAGAGATGGGACGCAAACTGTCGAAACCCGATAAAGACCAACTCGCCCTCGGGCTGAAGGCGGATCCCGCAAATTACGAGGATACCTATGACAGCATTCTCCAGTTTCCTGCCGGATTCGGCGGTGGATTCGTGAGCAAGGGCAAGATCACTGCCACCGACCCCAATACGATCAAAGGGGTCGAGCTCTACAAGCAGCTCTTGATGGAGAAGATCTCGCCGATGAGGGTCAACTTCGGCGTACTCAATGAGATGCTCTTCAATTATAAATTGGCGATGATGATAGATGGGCCGTGGATCTTTTCGCAGGCTAAATACGATTATCCCAAAACCTATCCTGATTTGGCGTGTGCACAGACCCCCTTCGAAAACAAAGCAGCCATCGGTGGCGCCAACCACTTCCTGATGATTCCCAAGGACGCCAAGAACAAGGCAGGCGCCGCGAAGTTTATCGAGATGTGGAATAGGAAGGAGTGGCAGGAACGCCACAGCGAGCTCACAGGGCTGGTTGTTGCCAGGCCGGACGCGGTATCCCAGAAGAAGCTTCAGGACGATCCTTGGTTCAGGGGATACGTGGAGGGAATGCCCTATGCCGTGGCACCGATCCCGGAAGGCTACGAAAAGGAAGCTTCTAAATTCCTCAAGGTGGGGGCAGAAGCTGTGTTGGACGAGGCGGTGGCCAAAAACAGGCCGGTACCCGACGTTATGAAGGAACTGACTGGCAAGCTTGAAGCTCTGAAGTAGAGCAAGAGCAGATCTTACAGAGGGCACTTAGTAGAACCAGAAGGGCGCTGAGCATAGCCAAATAGGCGCTCTTGGCAGAATCGTGCGGCCATGTCTGAAAGAC
>CAZLRN010000581.1:0-2497 GCA_964561715.1 uncultured Spirochaetales bacterium | reverse complement strand
CCTCTTTCCGGCCAAGAACCACAACCCACAGGCCCAGCAAACTCGACCCTTTCAAAGCCCAGATCGTCCGCATGCTCCACAACTACCCCTACACCGCCACCCAGATCTTCCAGCGCATCCAGGAGCAGGGCTTCGAGGGCGGCTACAACATTGTCAAAAGATACGTCCGAAAGGTCAGGCCGCCCAAATCCCCGGCCTTTTTAACTCTCTCCTTCGCCCCGGGCGAATGCGCCCAGGTCGACTGGGGATCCTACGGCGCCGTCAACGTCGGCTCTACCAGGAGAAGGCTCAGCTTCTTTGTCATGGTCCTGTGTTACAGCCGCATGATGTATGTGGAGTTCACCGTCTCTCAGACCATGGAGCACTTCCTGGGGTGTCATCAAAACGCCTTTGATTTCTTCGGCGCCGTCCCCAAAAAGGTCATGGTCGATAACCTCAAATCCGCCGTCTTAAAGCGCATTGTCGGGCAGGAGCCGGTCTTCAACCCCAAGTACCTGGATTTTGCCAAGCACTTCGGCTTTACCATTGCCCCGTGCAATGTGGGGAAAGGGAACGAAAAAGGCCGCGTGGAAAATGCCGTAGGTTATGTGAAGAAAAATTTCCTCGCCGGCCTCGACATCCCGGATTTTTCCGCCCTCGCTCCCGCTTGCCGAAACTGGCTCGAATCCATTGCCAATGTGCGCGTCCATGGACAAACACGGCAAAAGCCCCTGGAGCTTTTTCAAAAGGAGAAGCCCTTCCTAAGTCCTCTTCCGGCCAATCCTTTCGATGTCGCCTCCATCTCACAGATCAGGGCGTCCAGCCAGTTCCGCATCACCCTCGATACCAACCACTACTCGGTTCCCGCTGAGTATGCCTCCACCAGGCTCACCCTAAAGGCCTACCCCGATCGAGTGTGCATCTACTCAGAGGGCAACCTCATCGCACGCCATGCCAGAAGCTATGATCGCTACCAGGACTTCGAAGATCCCGATCACCCTAAAGAGCTCCTCAGACAACGCAGAAAAGCTCGCGACCAGAAGATCTTCATGCGTTTCCTGGCCCTCTCCCCAAGGGCCGAGCAGTATTACCGCAAACTCGAACTCCGCCGTATGAATCCCCACCATCACGTGAGAAAAATCGTGGCCCTGAGTGAAATCTACGATCCTGACGATGTGAGAACGGCCATCGAAGATGCCTTTACCTTTGAGGCCTTCTCCTCCGAGTACATCACCAATCTCCTCGAACAGCGCTCTCGATCTCTTCCCCAGCCACAAGCACTTCAACTCACCCGCCGAGAGGACCTCTTACGCATTAAACTCGATCAACCCGATTTAACCATCTACGAAAGGAATAATCATGAAAAAGAATAAAGAGCACAGCCAACTCCAAGAGCATCTAAAATACTTGAAACTCCCTTTTATCAGAGACCACTACCAGGACCTTGCAGCACAGGCTGCCAGGAAAAACTGGCCACATGTGGATTACCTCGACAACCTCGTCAGTGGGGAGGCCGCTTTGCGCAGGGACCGATCCATACAGCGCCGTATCCGTATGGCGCGCTTCCCTCTCATCAAAACCCTGGATCAGTTCAACTGGTCCTGGCCGAAAAAAATCAACCGCCTCCAAGTCCAGAATCTCTTCAGGCTCAACTTTGTCAAAGACAAATCCAACATCATCTTCCTCGGCGGCGTGGGGCTCGGAAAGACCCATTTGGCCTCTGCCCTGGGCTATGCCGCATGCCTTAAAAACCACTCCGTCCTTTTTGCAACAGCCATCAACCTTATCAACACCCTTGCCGCAGCACACAAGCAAGGACGCATGAAGCAGGAGTTGAAAAAATACACCCGTCCCGCTCTCCTCATCATCGACGAGCTGGGCTTCCTGCCCATCGACAAGAAAGGCGCAGACCTCCTCTTCCAGGTCATCAGCCTCCGATATGAACAAGGCGCTCTGCTCATCACCTCAAATAAGGCGTTTAAAGACTGGCCCGAGATCTTCAACAATGACGCCACGCTCACATCGGCCATCCTTGACAGGCTTTTACATCATGCCGAAACAGTGCTCATCGAAGGAAAAAGCTACCGGATGAAAGACCGCATCGAACCCCAATAACACTTATCTCAATGCCGGAACCGAAAAAATCGGTTCCGGCGTTCAGCACATCACCTTCCTATGAGACATTTTCAAACGTCCGCTTTTAGGACATTTTGACGGGGCCGCCAGCACCGGGGAAGCGCACGGCAGCTCTGGAACGCTTTATATCCGGCTTGAAATAGGCTCTTGAGGGTGACATCGGACATGATGCCACTTTACAGTATAATCTACTGTTTGTCACCCTCAAATGAACCTCACGTTAACTTACTGTATATAAACATTGGCAAACCATCCCCTGCGGTAGCGGGTTAGTTCAACGTCGCGGATCAGGCGCGGCTGCAAGCCGTCGCCTGCATCCGCCTTGTTCGGCGAGGATCCATCATCGTGAAGCTCGATAGTCTGAGATCGCCTTGATAACCTC
>CAZLRN010000580.1:0-2520 GCA_964561715.1 uncultured Spirochaetales bacterium | reverse complement strand
ACGAGAACCTGCTTCTCCCCCGCCTTACCGATAACGGCGAAGCGGGTCTTCGGGTCACCCAGCTCCTCTATCAGCGCTTCCTGGGTTTCCGCTGTGTCCTTTCCCCAGAGTTTGGAGGCATCCTTGATTGCGACCTTATCGTCGACGATGGATATGTACACAGGCTTTTCGGCCTTTCCCTGAACGATCAGGGCGTCCCATCCGGCGTGGGTGAATTCCGCAGCAAAATAGCCGCCTACATCGGCCTCGCCGAAACCGCCAGTCAACGGGCTCTTAGCTCCCATGGCGGATCGGCCGCAGCCGCTTAAAGGAGCGCCGGTGAGCACGCCTGGAGCAAAGACGAGTATGTTGTCGGGTCCCAGCGGATCGGCTCCCTTAGGCACCTCCTTGAGAAGGTAGTAGGCCACGAGATTCCAGCCCCCCATGTAGGTTCTGTAAAAGAGCTCATCCACCTCCTCTGTCGCAATTTTACCGGTGCTGAGGTTGACCCTCAATATTTTACCAGCGTAACCCTCTGCCATGTCATGCTCCTCCTGATCTGTTGTTGGGCTATACGATACAAAAAAAAGAACTTCCTGTCACCACTGTTTGATGTTTTTAAGCGTCGTCTGGCGATTTGGCCCATTTTCTGGTAGTATTCGATGGAAAACCAGGAGCATCAATGCATGCGACAATCGATCCGCTCGACGCAGGAGCACTGTGGACGCCCTTTAGGAGCGACACATCCCGCATGGCCGATGCGGGATGTCTTTTATCTCTCAAAGTGCCACACGGCACCGGCGCTCTACACGATTTTACCCCTCTTCGGATTCTTCCCTATCGAGAAGCTCAAGTACTACGGTGCCTGGGATGGTGGCTTGGAGTCCCATCCAGACTGCCTGGTCACCCCTGGTATCGAGATCAGCTGCGGCTCTCTGGGCCAGATTCCGGGAGTTGCTGTAGGAAGAGCTCTGGCCGTAAGAAAGAAGGGGCCGGACCAGAACGATCGCATGGTGTATGTGCTCCTGGGAGACGGTGAATGCAACGAAGGCTCGGTGTGGCAGGCCTTCATGGCAGCCGGTCATTACGGCCTCGACAATCTGGTCATGATCATCGACTACAACAAAGTCCAGGCCAAAGGATTTGTCAATCAGGATATGAGCATCGAGCCTTTGGCCGATAAGCTAAAAGCCTTCAACTTTCAGGTATATGAAACTCAGAACGGCCATGATGTGGCGGAGCTCGTAGATCTGTTCAACAGGGTGGGCGCACAGAGGAAGGGGCGGCCCATTGCCGCTATTCTGAACACGGTCAAAGGGAAAAAAGTGGGCGAATGTCAGTTCAACCCCAACTGGCACACCTCGGCTCCACGGAGCGTCAATGCGGCTGGAGCCTGGCTCGAGGAGCTCTGGCAGCAGGACGGCGCGAGACTGGGGGTGCCGGAGGATTTTCCAAGCTCCCTCACCGCGGCGCGATCGAAATCGTTCCTCCAGTACACGGAAATCCAGACCAGATCGAAGACCGGCAGGCCTAGGGTAGGAGTCATTTCATGGCGCGGTTAGGGAGGCGATGAAGAAGCACAATGTCCCGGTTGTGCAGATCGACGAAGCCATGATGGAGAAGGCTGTCGAGACCGGAGGGAAGATCCTGATCGTCGCCACCCATGGGCCGACGGTGAAGAGCACCCAGGCGCTGCTGGAGGAGGCCTTCGATCTTCTGGGGAAAGGCGATATAGAGGGACACAACGAGGTCATCGCCCGGGCCATACGGGAGAAGTAGAAGGAGGAACAGATCGACGTTGTCGTGCCGGCCCAGCTATCAATGACGGTCTTCAAACTCTCCTATCCGGACTGCGAAAGGGAGTTCGCTGTTCCTGTTCTGACCAGTGGGGAGACGGGTTTTGAGCGAGCCCGAGAAGTCTTGAGCTCAGTTCCCTTATGACAGACAACATTAGCGGCTTATCAGTCCGAGCCGCTTCCGAATAGAGCGACTCCGCTCTTACGGCATGCCTCGATGAGTCGGCTGTCCCGAGTCGCTATCGGAGCTGCTTCTCGAATCGCCAACTCGAGATACAAGACGTCGTAAGAGCAGAAGCAGATTCAGTCCACGAGAATCCAAATTTCGGGCACAATCGTCTCCTCATCCTCGAGGCTGGCCAGCACGCAAGCCATCAGCCTCTTCCCTGCTCTATCAACGTGTCGAGTATCGCGTCTCGTGCCTATGAAAAACGGGGAAAAGTAAAGCAAAACTTGAGAATTTCCCATTTTTCGCAATTCTCTGGGGTGTTGTATCGCACCAGGTCACTTTTCAAGAGAGCAGCTTGTCTGCGAGCTCGGTAAAGCTAGGCACTGTGATGTCCGGGACAAAAGGCGAGGCCTCTAGGGGTGCGTTGTTACGGTTCACGAAGGCAGCCCGAAAACTGCAGGCTCGAGCCCCGACGTAGTCGAAGGAATTGGAGGAAACCATCAGACATTGCCCCGTTTCCAATCCCAGGATGGCCGCAGCCTTTCGATAACCCGCGGGGGAGGGCTTGAATACGCC
>CAZLRN010000579.1:0-2524 GCA_964561715.1 uncultured Spirochaetales bacterium | reverse complement strand
ACCGGTCCCCCCATTCTATATCAAATCTGTCTCATATGTGTCTGAACGAAATCATAGCCTGCCGGCCCGGCGCCATTTTTGTTTATAAGGGCTTGACACTTCTCATATCTGGGGATAGCATCATTATATCGAGATATCTTGATATAGTGATATAATGGGAAACGCACTGATAACCCTCAGAGCCCTCGCGGATGAGACCCGGCTACGGCTCTACAACATTCTCTGCCGGCAGGAGCTCAACGTTAACGAGATCGTGCGTGTTCTGGCAATGGGACAGTCCCGAATTTCGAGGCATCTGAAGATACTGACGGAGGGAGGGCTTCTGCATTCGAGGCGTGATGGCCTTTGGGTTTACTATTCCGCCAGCGAAGAAGGCGAACTGCAGTCTCTCGGATCGGCCGTGCGCCGACTCATCGAGGGGGAGTCGACAGCCAGAGACGACCTGGCTCGTACCCGGGAAATCGTACAAGAGAGGAGCCGTCGGACCCGGCAGTTCTTCGACACCATTGCCGGAAGCTGGGAAAAGCTTAAAAGAGAGATCTTCGGCGAATTCGACCTTAACGCAGAGCTCATAGGCTTCATCGGGCGGTGCGGAACCGCCGTGGATGTGGGCTGTGGAACCGGAGACCTGCTCGAGCTTCTACAGGAAAAGGCTGATCGGTCTATCGGAGTCGATAGCTCTCCCGGCATGTTGGAACAGGCCCGAAAGCGCTTTGAGAGGCGGAATCATATCGAGCTTCGCCTTGGCGAAGTCGAGCACCTCCCCCTTCGAGATGGGGAGGCCGATCTGGCGGTTATGAACATGGTGCTGCACCACATCTCCGAGCCTCAGCGAGCCTTAAGAGAGGTGGGACGCATCCTCACACCGGGCGACACCTTTATCATCGCCGAGTTGGACAAACACGGCCTCGATTCCATGCGCGAAGCCTTCGGGGACCGATGGCTGGGATTCGAGAGAGGGATTATGAGAGGCTGGCTCGAGAATGAGGGATTTGCGTTGACTCAAGAAAAGGAATTCGAGCTCAATCGGCGATTGAAGCTCATTGTGTATAGATCCACGAAAACCTAGCGAGGAGGAGAAATCATGGATAAGGGAAGCCATTACGAAGTGAAGGATCTCAAGCAGGCGGATCAGGGACGCCGGAATATGGAAGTGGCGGAGCTGAACATGGGCGCCCTGATGGAGATCAAAAAACGTTTCGAGACGGAGAAGCCCCTCACCGGTGTCCGCATCGGACTAGCCCTGCATGTCACGAAGGAGACGGGAAATCTGGTTCGAACCCTTATAGCTGGTGGGGCGGAGGTCGCCATTACCGGATGCAATCCTCTCTCGACTCAGGATGATGTTGCTGCTGCGCTCGCCGAAGAGGGCGTCAACGTCTGGGCCTACAAAGGAGAATCTAAAGAAGATTACTACCGATACATCGGCTACATCATAGAAGCAAGACCCCACATCACCATAGATGATGGATGCGACCTGGTATCGGAAATCCACAAGAGCCACACCGAGCTGATCCCAGACATCATCTGCGGGTGCGAAGAAACGACCACAGGCATCATAAGGCTCAAAGCTATGGAGAAAGACAACGCTCTGAAATACCCCATGATCGCCGTCAACGACAACAAGACCAAGCACCTGGTGGACAACTACTACGGTACGGGCCAATCGACCATCGACGGTATTCTCAGAGCCACTAACGTTCTGATCTCCGGAAAATCCTTTGTTGTCTGCGGATACGGTAGCTGCGGCAAAGGGGTCGCTATGAGGGCCCGAGGGCTGGGGGCCAATGTGATCGTTTGCGAGGTGGACAATTTTCGGGCTCTTCAGGCCGCCTATGACGGATTTCGGGTAATGAAAATAGAAGAGGCAGCGCCCCAGGGAGATATCTTCTGCACTGTCACGGGAAACAAACACGTCATCCGCATGGAGCATATCCGAACGATGAAAAACGGCGTGATCATGGCCAACTCGGGACACTTCGATATCGAAATCGAGCTCGATGCGCTCAAGGACGCCGCCGCTTCGGAGAGAAGGGTCAGACATATGATGGACGAATACGTGCTGAATGGAAAGAAGCTCTTTGTTTTAGGCGAGGGAAGACTCGTCAATCTCGCGGCGGCCGAAGGTCATCCCAGCGAGGTCATGTCGACCTCCTTCTGCGGTCAGGCCCTATCGTGTGAGTACGGTGTCAAGAATCGAGGAAAGCTTCCCAACAGGGTCATCCAGCTTCCAGAAGAGCTCGACGATGCCATCGCCGGGTTGCAGCTCCAGGTGATGGGAGTTTCCCTAGATGCGATGACCGACGATCAGATCGCTTATATGAGCACTTGGCAGGAAGGCACCTAAACTCGATGCAACAAAGCGATTCGATAGATTCCTCGATTATCGCTATAGACATCGGCGGATCGAAGACCAGGATCGCGTATCGTTGGCTGCGCCCACAACCCAAACAATTTAGCATATTTTCTATATGCAGCCAACGATTTAGCAATTACTTCGCAAAATCTTGTTGAAAAAACAAGA
>CAZLRN010000578.1:0-2530 GCA_964561715.1 uncultured Spirochaetales bacterium | reverse complement strand
GATCTACACGACCATGCAGGCGGCCATGGCGGGCGGGGAAAAGGTCATCAACCTCATGGAAACAGAGCCTCAGGTCCTCGATGCTCCCGACGCCCTCTCGCCGGCGACCGTGCGGGGAAAGGTCGAGTTCCGAAACGTCTCCTTTGCCTATATTGACGATGCCAAGGTCATCGACGATGTCAGTCTCGCGGTCGAACCAGGCAAAATGATTGCGCTCGTGGGAAAAACAGGGGCAGGCAAAACAACGATGGCCAACCTCGTTGCCCGCTTCTACGATGTAACAGAAGGAGCGATTCTCATCGATGATCTTGACATTCGCAAAATCAGCCTGGAGTCTCTCCGCGGTTGCATAGGTCTCGTCTCGCAGGATCCTTTTCTCTTCTCCGGATCGATTCGAGACAATATCCGCTTTGCCGATCCGGGTGCGGCGGAGGAGGCCGTCATCAGGGCTGCCAAGGTAGCCAATGCCCACGACTTTATCAGCCGTCTCCCGGAGGGATACGACACGCCGATCCAAGAAGGCGGAGTTAACCTCTCCAACGGTCAGAGACAGCTCATCTGCATCGCCCGGGCCGTCCTGGCCGATCCCCGAATCATCATACTCGACGAGGCGACGGCTAGCGTGGATACCCTGACAGAGTCGCTTATTCAGGAGGCCCTGCAGCGCCTCTTCACCGGGCGCACGGCCATCGTTATTGCCCACCGTCTCACTACCGTGCAACACGCAGATGTGATCTATGTGATGCATGAGGGAAGAATCGTCGAGATCGGAAATCACTTCGAGCTACTAGACCGCGGGGGCATCTACAGACATCTCTATGACAGACAGTTCCTTGACGAGACGGATTGAAGACGAACCGCTTACCCCGGTTTACAATCAGAGAAAACCGCTTAATTTGCAGTTTACAGACCGGCTCAAGGCGTTCATAATCGGTCTAAATTCTCCGCTATTCCAGTAGTCAAAGGATCTTTCTATGCCAAAATACAGGATTGCCGTCATTCCAGGTGACGGTATCGGCCTCGAAGTAGTTCCTGCCGCAATCGATGTTCTCGAAAGGGTCGGGAGCCGCTTCGACATAGACTTTTCGTGGAACCAGCTGCCATGGAGCTGTGAGTACTATCTTCACGAAGGCCGGATGATGCCTGAAGATGGCCTGCAGCAACTGAGGGACCATGACGCCATCTTTCTCGGGGCAGTCGGGCATCCGGAAGTGCCCGACCATGTCTCCCTGTGGGGCCTGCTGCTTCCTATCCGGCGTCAGATGCATCAGTACGTCAACCGTCGTCCCGTCCGCCTTCTGAAGGGCGTCAGTACGCCACTTGCCGGGCGTACGCCGGAGGACATCGATTTTATCGTCATCCGTGAGAATAACGAGGGGGAATACTCCGAAATCGGAGGGAGGCTCTATGCCGGGACCGAATCCGAGGTGGTTGTGCAAGAGACCGTTTTTACGAGACGGGGGGTGGATCGGATTCTCCGTTACGCCTTCGAGCTGGCACAAAGCCGGGCCAAGAGACATCTGACCTCCGCGACCAAGTCCAACGGCATCATGCATACCATGCCCTATTGGGACGAGCGTTTCGGATTGATGGCCCAGGATTACCCCGACATCAAAACGGATCAGTACCACATCGACATTCTGACAGCCCATTTCGTAAACCACCCGGACTGGTTCGATATCGTTGTCGGAAGCAATCTGTTCGGGGATATCCTCTCCGACCTCGGACCCGGCGTGGCTGGAAGCATCGGCATCGCCCCTTCGGCCAACATCAATCCGGAGAAGGAGTACCCATCGATGTTCGAGCCCGTTCACGGATCGGCGCCGGATATCGCAGGCAAGGGCGTGGCCAATCCCGTGGGCCAGATCTGGTCGGGGGCCATGATGCTGGACCACCTCGGGCATCCCGAGGCGGGGCAGGCAGTTGTGGGCGCCATCGAAAAGGTGCTGGAGGATCCAGCATACCATACGCCGGACCTCGGCGGTAAGGCGGATATGAAAACGCTGGGCGCTGCCATTGCCGACGCTATCGAGAAATAGACCGTGAAAATTACAGATATCAAAGCGCTGACCTTCGATCTCTTTGGAACCATAATGGACATTCGCGGAAGCACCCTACCTGCCATCGACCGATTCCTCGAAGAGAAGAACCAAAAGCGCAGCTCAGAGCTGCAGGCCGAGCGATTCTGGGACATTTTCAGGGTTCGCCAAAGGGTCGAGCAGTACCAGGAGAACATCCTCATGCTGGGCCACACGGGGTACCGGCAGGCTGTTCGGAGGGCCTTTATCCACACTTCCCGCCTCGTGGGACTCGAACCTTCGGAGGAGGATATCAAACGCTACCTCGCAGCTTGGGACGGGCTGAAGCCCTTTCCAGAGGTTGTCGAAGGGCTCGAGAGGTTGAAGGGGCACTTCAGGCTGGTCGTTCTATCCAACGGCGAGCTCTCCTTTCTGCAGCACCTAGCCAAGGACAATCTGAAATGGGAGTTCGATGAGATCATCTCGGTCGAGACGGTGGGCGTATTCAAGCC
>CAZLRN010000577.1:0-2545 GCA_964561715.1 uncultured Spirochaetales bacterium | reverse complement strand
GGCCAAGGCGGGGAGATAGAGATCGAGCATGCTCTGAACAATGTCGGGCATGCTGGCATCGACGATGATGTTTATCCGCGGATCTGAAAGCAGATCGGCTAGATCGATCGATTCGAAAACAGCCCGAACCATTCCGATGTTTTTTTCGATCACCAGTACGCCAGAGACGTCTGATTGATTCAGAAGAGGCTGGAGGTGATAGCCTCCGGCAAGGCCCATAACAACGACAAATGCCATATTCCTGCTCAAGGAACGTTCGCCCTCCCGTATCGGATCGAATCTTGAGTGGAACGCAACGATACGCCCGCCCTCGCTCTGAGCCGGCACGATGTGGGACGATTTTGAAGTGATAAATTTGATAGCAGGATCCGGTTTTGTGTCGCTAATCCGAGCACCCAAACAGGGATTGCGCCGAGCCAAGGCATGCAGATTTCGCTGGAGACAATCTGCTTCAGGCACCGTAGTTACCTGTCGCGACCGTGGATGCATGCTCTTTTGGATCTTTGCGCGGATTCAGATGCCGTGCCCGAAGCGAAAGATGATCAATGAATTCGAGTTGGGCGTCGAGCATCACGTTTGCCTGTTCCAGGATTTCCATATCTGGGCTGGTGCGCTTCTGCCTTTTTAGGGACAAGAGGTCAAAGAGGCAAATAAAATAGCCCAGGGACAGGAAATCGCGATTTTGAAAGAGAAGATCCCATTTCCCCTTTTTGCCTTGGGCTTCGATCAGAGCTCTTTTTTGCTCGTGTAGAATCCGGCGCCACTGTCGTAGTATTTCGGTGGCGATATGACGTCTCTTTTCCAGAGGTGGATATCTGAGATGGGAAACAAATCTCGACGCTGGGGGTTTTTGACCGTAGCGATCCAGGATTCTCTCGAGGTTTCTACTGCCGATGGTGCGCAGATTCTTCGGTTTCTCCAGGAAAGGCAAAAAGCGGAATATACGTTCGGACCGAGAGTGTCCTGCAAACCATTCCTGGTAAGTCCGCAAAGCCAGCGGCAAGCGTGCACCTCCTTCTATGCGAGGTGCTGTGAGTGCCGCATCTTCGAAGATCCTGCTGTAATGGGGAGCAAGCCTGTTGGATTCCTGATAGATCAGGGTTTCATGAAGATTGGGTCTGGCGTGGGATTGTATATCTCGATAGCAGAGATCCAGCCCTAAAAATATGATGTCTCCCTTCGTGCACCCGAGAGCCAGCTCCAGAGTGCTTGCAGCCACCGTGCCGAGCGCCGCGATCCGCGGTATGGATAAGCCGGCGGCTTGCACGAACTGCCTTTCGAAGAAGTTTGGTTGCTCGAGAAGCACTATGCGATCCGCAATTTTCTGGGCGCCTCGAGCAGCAGAGAGCGGCATGGCCAGGGAGACCGGGCTGTCAGATGGCAACGCGCTTCTCAACGCTGCCAGATGGCTCAGAGAGTAATATCCCGGATCTGTCATGACGATGAGATCGGGCACGACGGAGTTCTGAACGAGAAACGGCACTGCCGAAGGGAGAGCCCACAGGTTGATCCTCCGGCTAAGCTTAGCCAAAACCGAAGCGGCTGCTTCAAGAGAGGGACCCGATGCAGCGATGGCGATGGGGCGATCGTCGAAGCAGATTCCACTGCCAATCGGCGCAACTCTGTCAATGGTAAGGAAATTATCGATGGTATTGCGAATCCATGCCCTTCCTCGAACTCCCGTCGTAACGATATTGCCCCGCATTTCACGCAAGAAGCTGGTCAGTGTCTGCATGACGAATTCGGATTCACGGGGAAATAACCTCGCACTGGCCGGCCATTCGATGATCTCGAGGCCTTCCATATCGAACTCATTCATTGTGTTCCGAAGGAATTGATCCAGAGCAACCTCGCCTCCCACATGCCAGCTCTCCTCCGGCCTTGTGGGTGTCGCCTCGAACACATCCCGGCTGTAGAAAAGGCAAATAGACCTGCAGGACGACAACCGCCGCCGGATGGACTCGGCGAGATAGTCAAGCACCGGCCCCAACAGGACAACGGTGGATGGATTTTTGTCTTTTAGCGCATTTTCTATAAAGCGATCCGCCTCTTTTTCTGGGTCATACGAAGACAGGAGGGAAGCGCTTCCCCATCTCATTATGCGATGCCCTGAACGTGAGCTTGCCAATTCGAGCATCGTTACACCGGCTGAGCGGAGAGGATTTCTACCTTTTGGCTTTCGATTTCGATGTAAAGGGGAGCTTCGGTATTGCTGTATAGGTTTCGCAACCTGGTAGATGCCTGGTGAGCGATGAGCTGTTCGTCCAGCTCCGAGGCGTGCTGACAGACCAGCGTAACGCTTTTCTCATCGAACTCGTAGAGGTTTCCCAGCGTTCCTAGAAAACTTCCGATAATGAAGCGCATCTCCGACTCCAGCCATTCGATGTTTAAAAAGGGGTGAGCTGCGGCTATATCTCTGATTACAGATGCGCAGGATATCTTGTAGAGAAGCGGTGAAAGCCCGGCTTTTGAAGACTCTCTGATGAGCTCCAGCTCGCGATCGAGCTCATTCGCCGGCCTGATTCGACTATCACCCATTTTTTTG
>CAZLRN010000576.1:0-2558 GCA_964561715.1 uncultured Spirochaetales bacterium | reverse complement strand
GCCCGTATCGAATATTCTCCCTGACACTCCCCGAGAAGAGGTGGGGATCCTGAAGCACCATGCCAATTCGGGATTGAATGGAATGCAACGTGAAATCGGTGTAATCTCTGCCCCCGATCGTAATCTGTCCGCTCTTGGGTTCGTAGAATCGGCAGATGAGATTCACGATCGTTGTCTTCCCGCCTCCGGTCGGTCCAACGAGCGCAATGGTTTCACCAGGTGTCACCAACAGGGAGAAGTCTCTCAAGACAGGATTGTCCTTTTCGTAGTAGAAATCGACGCGATCAAATCGAATCTCACCACGGATGTTCCCGGGATTGTACGCTTGCTCTTTGTTCTTTACGTCAGGTTTGGCGTCTATGAGGGAGAAGACACGCTCCGCAGAGGCAATGGAGTTCTGCATTTCGGCGTAAACCCGGGCCAGATCCTGAATCGGCCATAGCATGAAGGTGACGTAGGAGATGAAGGCTTGAATCGAGCCTACTGTGATCCAGCCCTTGTTCACCTCGGCGCCGCTGTACCAGATGATGGCGCCTATGGCAATGGCGCTGATAAGCTGAACCACCGGGAGGAAGAGAGCCGAGAGCCAGGCTGCGCGAAATCCGGCCCGATACATCCTGTCCGTTAGCTCTCCGAACTCCTCACGGTTTCGCTTCTCCCTGCAGAGCGCCTTGGTCACCCTCACTCCCTGGATGCCTTCGTTGTAGGCCCCGGTGATGCGGGAATTGATTTGCCTTACCCGCCTGTACTCCACAATGATCTTTATTTTGAATTTTAAGGCCACATAGACCAGCAGGGGCACGACGGAAAAAACGATCAGAGCAAGCCGCCAGTTGATGTAAACCATGAAAAAGAGACCGGTCGCTACGTTGAGCGAACCCCAGGTAGCGTCCAAAAGACCCCAAGTGGCAAGCTCGGCGATTCGACCTGAGTCCGATGTGACCCGCGCCATGAGCCATCCCACCGGGGTTCGATCGAAATAGGAGAATGAGAGCTCCTGCAGGTGATTGAACATGTGTTTGCGAAGGTCATACTGGATTCGCTCGCCCAGAAATCCGGCCAGAGAAATGAATCCGAAGATCAGGAAAGCCTGGCTGATGATGACTCCTCCAAAAACACTGAAGTAAAGCAAAAGGGTTGATCGATCGCCCGCTACGATCCCCTCATCGATGATCAGCTTTACGACATAAGTGAGGAATGAATCGGAAGACGAGACAAGCCCAACGCATATGATGAAGCCAACCAACCACTTCCAGTGCTTTCTGGCCTGGGCTAAGATACGCAGAACGGTTCTACCGTTAAACTTCGTGTCGAACTCTTCCTCTTCAAAGTGAGACATCATCCAGCTCCTTGCTATCTTCGACGCCGAGTTTTGACTGCATTTCGAATATTCTTTTGTAGAATCCCTCCTCCTCTATAAGTTGGTCATGCGTCCCCCTCTGCACGATTCGCCCCTGTTCCAACACCAGAATCAGGTCCGCCTTCATAAGGCTCTGGATGCGATGAGCTATCACAAAGGTTGTCCTGCTTTTCATGAGCTCTTCGAGAGCCTGTCGTATGACCATTTCCGTTTCCATGTCCACCGATGAGGTCGAGTCATCGAGAATGAGAATTCGTGGATCCTTGAGAAGGGTTCTGGCGATGGCGATCCGCTGCTTCTGTCCTCCAGAGAGGGTCACACCCTTCTCCCCCACGATAGTCTCGTAGCCTTTCGGAAACCCCGTTATCACATCGTGCACCGCAGCGAACTTCGCGGCTTGAACGATCTCCGCCTCGTCAACCTTCCGATCGACTCCATAGGTGATGTTCTCCTGGACGGTTCTCGAAAAGAGAAAGGGCTCCTGTTCCACAATTCCAATGTGTCTGCGGAGAAAGTGGCGGGAGTATTCCTTTAGCTCTCTGCCGTCCAGAAGAAGCCGTCCATCGTTGTAATCGTAAAAGCGGGGAAGCAGGTTGACCAATGAGCTTTTGCCCGAACCAGGCGGACCCAGAAGGGCTACAGCCTGCCCCGGCTTGCAGACAAAGCTCACCTCCTTCAAGACCGGAAAGTTTTCCCCGTATTGAAAGGAGACTCGCTCGAACCTGATGTCTCCTTGGACTTCGAGTTTACGATCTGTGGAGTATTGTCTATCTGTTGTTGGCTCTGCGTGAGCCGGGAAACGTCCATCGAAAAGGGGTTCCCGTTTTTCCCTCATGATTTCCGCAATCCTTCCAAAGGATACAATCCCCGTTGCCGCTTGCACGATTACGCGGCCCAGCATGCGCATAGGCCAGATGATCTGAATCACCATGCCCGTATAAGCGATAAAGGTGCCCAACGTGATCTCGCCTCCCATGACCATAGATGCTCCGACGGCATAACCGATAAGAATTTGAAATCCACAGAGCAGATCGGTCACTGGCCAGAAGAGAGCGTGGGTGACAACGAGTTTCTTGCCTCGCCGGAACTTTTCCTGGTTATCCTCCTCGAACTTTTGCATCTCGAATTCCGATCTGCCAAAAGCCTTGACCACCCTGATACCGGAGAGGTTTTCCTGAAGCGTGGTCGAGAGTATAGC
>CAZLRN010000575.1:0-2569 GCA_964561715.1 uncultured Spirochaetales bacterium | reverse complement strand
GAACGAAGTGGGAGATCGCCGAAAAGCTTCCCGTCTTCTCGAGAATGTGGGAAGGCGACGTCATCACCATGGACCACAAGGTCGTCGTCAACGAACCCCCCGTCATCAAGGCTCTCAATCTGCTGAGAAACATGTACTCGGAGGGCCTGATGCCACCGAACTGGGCCACGATCGACTACGCCGAGATCGTCAAGCTCACCATGGAGGGCCGGCTCGCGATATCGATGCACGGCGCCAACTACAGTCCCACACTGAACAATCCCGAGAAGTCTAAGGAGTCCGGCAACCTGATACCCTGCCATGTGCCTCTCGCCAAGGAGTTCCAGACGGCGCAGAGGGATTTCGGCATGAGCTTCGTCTGGTTCTGGGCGCAGGCTATCCTGAAGGGTTCCAGCGACAAGGATCTCGCCTGGGACTTCATCCAATTTATGGGCACCAAGGATGCCCGCAATGAGATGGCCAAGAGCGGAAACGCGATCGCCCATATCGAGGTCATGAAGGCCTCGACCGATCCCGGAATTGCAATCTACCGAGAGCTCGCCCCCTTCTCCAGGCCTGCGTATCCCGGCATGGAAAACTATAGCGAGATAGCCGAGATTGTCGGCGACATGGTTCACAAGGTGGTGGTTCAAGGTCAAGACGCGCAATCCACGGCGGATGCTGCCAAGGAGCAGTTGGAATCTGTTATGAAGTACTAGAAACGGGCAGTCCGTCGGGCTTGCATCGTTTCGCCGGTATTTGATAGATAGCATCGACACAACGGAAACAGCCTCGGGTGTTTCCGTTGTGATTTGTCCCATTCACAAGCTGCAAGAAGAGCTTCGCTTGCGTTTCTTCGGAAGGAAGAGGCACATAGAGAGATATATAGAGGGGGGAGAAAGGACCGATATGAATCGAAGCAGGACTGCCGGACTTCGCAGGAGGAGGACCAACTTGACCCCGTTTCTTCTCCTCATCCCTATTCTTACTCTACTCACGCTGTTGATTCTGGGCCCCGAGGTCTGGGCGTTTTTGCTGAGCTTCACCGAGTATTCTCCCGGATACTCCCCCCAGTACATTGGGGTGAAGAACTATGCGGACACCTTAAAGGACCCGATCTTCATCGATTCGGTGGTGAGGAATGTCCTGTTCGTTCTAGCCATCGTTTCGCTGGAGTTCCTGGTGGGCCTCGGGTGCGCCCTGCTTCTGGATCACGATTTTCCCCTCAAAAGGTTGTGGGTCTCCCTCCTCATCGCGCCCTATGCCATCAGTCCCGTCGTGGCCGTCGTCATGTGGAGGTTCCTGCTGGACCCCAGCTACGGAGCGGTTAACTATCTGCTGTCTGTCGTGGGAATACCGGCGGTTGCCTGGTTCGGACCCGGCCTGAGGTCCTTCGTCCCCATCGTTATCGTTGATGTGTGGAAGTTCTCCCCGTTCATGATGATCATCGCCTACGCGGCCCTTACCTCGCTGCCCCGCGAGGTCTTCGAGGCGGCCGCCATCGACGGCGCGAGCGGGATACAGGCCTTCTTCAGGATCACGCTTCCCCTCATCGCACCCGCCTTGCTGGTGGGCCTGGTCTTCAGGATCATCTTCGCCATCAGAACATTCGGAATCGTGTGGATCCTGACGAAGGGGGGACCAGGAAACGACACGGAGATCCTCGCCATCTATCTGTACAAGCAGAGCTTCCGCTTCTACTACTTCGGAAGGGGCGCCGCCGTGTCCATGTTCATGGTGGTCATTACCTTCATTCTGGCTTTCGGAATCATCAAGGAGATGTACAGGAGGATCTTCTAACTATGGATCATGTGATGGCGAGTCTCTGTTTTAATCAAAGGAGTCGGCTGTGCAAATAGGAAAGAAGAAACCCGCTGTGGAGATCGTGTTCTGGATCCTCCTCTTCGTCGCCGTTTCGTGGGCCTTCCTGCCCCTTCTCTTCATAGCCGCCAGCTCTTTCAAGGTGCCGAAGGAGATCTGGGAGTATCCCCCGTCTTTCGACGGGCCATACTCTCTGGTAAATTACAGGGATCTCTTCGCACAGAGGCCGGAGTTCTTCGTCCAGCTGAAGAACAGCCTCATCGTTACCGGCGGCACGGTTATCTTCGCCCTCTGCTGCGCCGTTCCGGCCGCCTTTGCCTTCTCCCGGTTCCGCAACAGATCCTTGAGGATACCGGCCTTCTTCATCATAGCGGTCCGTATGCTGCCCCCGATCGTCATAACGATTCCCCTGTTCCCCCTCTTCAACAGGCTTAGAATTCTGGATACGCACTTCATCCTCATCATCGTCTACACAGCCTTCGTGAGCAGCCTCTCCACCTGGGTCATGAAGACCTTTATAGACGACGTGCCGATCGAGCTGGAGGAATCGGCGACCATCGACGGGTGCTCGCGGTTCCAGGCCTTCCTGAGGATAACCCTGCCCCTCATAAGACCTGGGATGTTCGCGGTGGTGATCTTCATCGGAATCGACATCTGGAACGAGTACCTCTTCGCCTACGTTTTAACATCCTCGAACGCGCGAACGGCGCCTACAGGGATAACCCTGCCCCTCATAAGACCTGGGATGTTCGCGGTGGTGATCTTCATC
>CAZLRN010000574.1:0-2578 GCA_964561715.1 uncultured Spirochaetales bacterium | reverse complement strand
CTTCGAGATCTGCTGCGGCTTCCCAAGGAAGGATTTCGACACCATCGCACAAAGTGCTCCAGGAGGATCTGACTGCTTTTGAGGAAAGGGTGAGAAAAGCGGCGTAGTAGAGATCCCCGTGGCCGGTTTTGCGGTAAAAACGATAGCCGTCGGTTCTCTCTCCGCTCCGATAGACGCATAAGGCGTAAGCTCGATCCCGAATGAAATCAGCTGCGCAATCGATCATCGATGTACCCACGCCTTGGCTTCGGTAGGCCCGATCGACCCCCACGGCGTTTTCGAATACGACAGGCACGTGGGTGTACGCGTTCAACCTGAAATCACGAAACTGCAACGGGATCGCTCCTCGCATGCGTCCATCGAGGAATGCAACAACAGCAGTGCATCCCATGCAGTCCCAATGATCCCGTTGGATAGGATCGAAGATGCTGTTGCGAAGCTCCAGCATTCGATCGGTGTCGGAGGGCTCGAGCTCCCGCAGCTGCAGGTCGGTTTTCATTCCTTGACTATAACCTGCTCCGCCCTTCGGGTGAAAGGGTGTAGTCTTTGCCGAATCCTACTGCTATCCCATCCGCCTCCGAACGTACTACCCTTCCTCCAACATCCAGCCTTACGTTGCTTTGCTGTCCAATGGCTCTGAGCCCTTCGATCCAAAGGTGGAGTGTGACTCTCACCTCCGCTCCGATAGGAAGCAAACGGGATGTGAAGAAGAAAGCTCCGCCAGATGAGATGTCCCGGGTGCTCATCTCATGCTGCTCGACATGATCCTCGACGTAGACCTGCAAAAGGGCGTTCGTTGCCAGTGGGTAGCGCTCCTCTCTTCTTCTCTCCTCTCCCAGACGATACAACATCATAAGGCATGCTCCGCTTCTGTAGTCACAAGAACTGTGCCAAAAGCGGCGAAAGAGGGGCGGCTGTATTAACTAACTACAAATAAAAGAGTTAGACATCAATAAAATAAGAGGGCGCTTTGCTGCTCTTCGATCGAGTTACGGCATTGTAATCGAGGTTACGGCTCGAAGTTACGACTCGAGGTTACGGACACGAATCGATCACGAGCTCGTCTCGGCTGCAGCCATTTCTGCAAGGCGCTCTCTGTAGTATCTGTAATCGTCATAGGAAACATCCGGGGGCACCTGGTGGTCGAACATCGGTATGTAGCCGCCGCGCCTTAAAACCCCGGGAATGCGCCTCGCAAGCTCGCTTTCGATGCCTGACCTCCCAGAGGCAATTTCCTTCTTGTCGACTCCCCCCATAATCTGAAGCTTCGGGAATGCCTCTCTGATCTTCTTGACATCCATGCCTGCCTGGACCTCGAAAGGATAGAGCCCTGTGACGCCGCCCTCAATGAATCCCGGGATCAGTTTGGTGCAGTCGCCATCCGTGTCCACGAGCACGATCTCCACTCCATAGCTCCTTGCAACATCTGTCACTTTCCTGTAAGCCGGAACCATGAACTCCCCGAACAGCTCAGGGCTGATCAGGGGGCCGTTTTTGAAGGACATATCCTCCCAAATGTGTATGCAGTCGACTTTGACTCGGGAGAGCACCTTTTCATAGAGACTCACCCAGAGATCTGCGAGATGATCCATGATGCGATGAACGAGTTCAGGGGTGTCGAGGAAACCCATCAGAAGAGCTACTTCCCCCATCAGAAACCGAGCCGAACCAAAGAAGCCGCACGGGTAGCCGCCGAGACCGACAACTCCGTCGTATGCATTAAGCCTCTCGACCTGGGCTTCCCAATCCTCAGGAAAGCGCTCCGGAGATTCCGGATCCAGTTGTTCCTCGGCAAGCTTTTCGATATCCCGGCTGTCTTGCACTGGCCACGACACGAAATGTGGAATGCTGTCCTTGCGGGTAGTCGTATACTTTTCGATTCCCATTTCATCCCTCACCCTCAATCGTTCGCCCTGCTTCTCGAGGATCTTTTCCTCAAAGGGAGGGCAAAGGTAGAGATTGACAGGAACACCCAGAGAAAGTTTGTCGAGCCCCGTCGATTCGATGACATCGTAACAGATCTTGCCGCCAGGAACGCTCGGAGTAGCTGGACCTCTCACCGTATCTCCGTAAGCCGGATCTCCCTCTACGCCGTGTTTTCTTGGCATACCCTCGGCGTACCATCGTTCGACGGCTCCTCCCCAGAATCCCTGTTCCCAGTAGAGCACGCGATCGGGCCTCTCGAATCCCATGATAGCGTGAAACCGTTCTTTGTCATTCATCTGATTCTCCCATGCTCACCACAGCTATGCAATTATGGAACAAAATCTTCTTTTTTAACAACGATAAGAAAAGATTGACCATATTAAAGTATGTATATTTATATTACTTTTTTTGATTTTCTAGACTAAATATCTTTATGAAATCGCATCATGACAGTGCGATTCACCGACCGTAGGAGCAGGATTCGAATCATCGGAGCTGAGTATTGGCGGAAAGGAAGGGATATTTATAAGCAAGAACAAAGATAATGAATATACCGATGAGCCTCTAGGCAACGTTCGTGTTATCGACGATTTTCTCCCGAAGCCGGAGGAGCTAGTGTTCAAAGAAGAGAACGTGAAAGTGACCCTCGGAT
>CAZLRN010000573.1:0-2584 GCA_964561715.1 uncultured Spirochaetales bacterium | reverse complement strand
GCCTGGTAGGCGGCAACAAGAGGAGCAAGCCGCCAGCCCTTCACGCGTTCTCGGAGCTCCTCCTCGATCTGCCAGAGCCGCTCGGTCAGGTGGGTGACGGCTCTCACGTAGTCCTGAAAGACAATTCTCTGTGCCGTAGTGGGTAGGGCTACCTTGTCGGCCAACCAGCGCATATGCGCCGCATTCCAATTCGCTTTCCCCAAATACCGGATATCGTGGCGAAGAAGAAAGGACTTGAGCCTGAGCTTGGCAGCCTTCAGGTCCAACAGCCTGTCCTCACGAGCACGGCACAGCTCCCGAACAGACTCATCTTCAACTCTGGGAACGTATAGAGGATTCAGATCCCCCGAGCGCATCAGTCGCGCCAGCTGGACCGCATCCCGCCTGTCTGTCTTAACCCGATCCCCTGGCCTACGGGGTATGAGCGAAGGGGCCACCACTACACAGCTCTCTCCCTTCCGCTGCAGATACCGGTACAGCCAGTAGCCGCAGGGTCCTGCTTCGTAGACAAACAGAACACGAGAGGCTTTCGAGTGTAGTCGCCTGATGAGCTTGTCGATGTCACACTGGCGTGTTCCCACAGGCCCCAGGAAAACCACCTCCGCACCTCGCTCAATCGGGGCGTAGGCAACCGATATGAACTCCTTGTGGACGTCCATTCCAACGAAAAATGTGGTAAAATCTCTCATGGCTGACCTCCGTTCCATGGTTAATGGAGAATATCCCATTAGGTGGCTCCGGCCTCCAAGAGGCTAACCCACGAAAATGCTTCGGGGGTCAGCCTCTCTCATAAACGGAAGTCATAATGACTATATTGCTTCGACACCGGCGATTAAATCGGGAGTACATGCTCATTTCCTCCGCTTACAATTCTGATATCCGTTGATTGACATTGTATATACAATTGATTATCTTGAATCACTGAGATGGATATCATTTGGGATCAAGAGAAAAATGCTTGGCTACAGCTTAACCGCGGGATCTCGTTTGAGGAAATCGCCGATTTGATCCTAAATCGGGAGTATTTGGACATACTTAAACATCCTAGGATAGCTGACCAATACTATTTCATCGTGAGAATACGCGACTATACTTGGGTGGCACCATTTCTTGTGGATGATGACGATCGAATCGTTTTGAAAACAGCATATCCAAGTCGAAAATTTCATAAGCGATACGGAGGCACAGAATGAAGGAAATAAAACTAACTGATGAAGAAAGGGCAATAGAAAACCACGCGGAAGAACTCCGTCCCGTGTCCAGTAGCGATAAAAAGCGAATAGAGCGGATTATTGATAGGGCCAAGAAAAACCAGGCAATTAGTCTGAGAATTTCTAGCTATGATCTAGACAAACTGAAAGAAAGGGCTGAGCAAGAAGGGCTGCCCTATCAGACACTCATCAACGCTATTCTACACAAGTATATAACGAATCAGCTGTATGACAAGAATGAGCTGATCAAAACGCTTGGAGTGGTCAGGGAAAAACAGGCAATATAACATTCGCATGGAGGCTGACACGGCTATTGTCACGGCAGTTGCATCTCGCTTCGCTCATGGCAACTCCCGCGCCAAAGGACGCCGCGCAGCTCAGCTCGGCCATGATACCGCGTGTGAGACATGAGTATAGTTTGACTGTAAAACATTGGAAATGAATGAAAACCAAAAAGAGACAATTGAACGCCTTAAGAGCCTTGCCGCAGAAGATGAAACCATATTAGGACTCATCCTGTGCGGTTCCCTTGCTAACGGTACTGAGACGGACAAATCTGATGTCGATGTAATCGTCGTGGTTACCGATGACAGATTTCGACATGAGCAAACCAACAAGAATTTTTTTTGGGGAACGGATTTCGACTCAAACGATTTCCCAGTAGAAGTTGATGGTAAAATTGTTCCGAAACGATTTATAGAAGAAGCACTAAGAACTGGAAACGAGAGCATTCGCAGCACATTGTTTCACTCGAAAATGATATACGGCGATAAAGAATTACAGGAATCGCTCCGATCCTTCTCTGGTAGCATCAACGGAAAAAAGCTTCAAAACATCAGAAAGTTCTACGCGCTCATGAAAAGTGCTAGATTTAGTGCAAATGTCGATACAGGAAACCTCCTCTTTGTACAAAAGTGTATTTTCGATACGGTCTATTTCGCGTGCCGATTGGTACTTGCACACAATGACATCTTATTCCCCTGCGTTAAGAACTTACATAAAGAGATCGAAAATTGTTCCAAGATTCCAGAAGATTTCGAGGACCAAATGAATGACGTTCTCTCGACTCAATCGATTGAGAAACTTGCCAGGTTCTACAAAACGGTTGACAAATACTTCGATCAGTACCATTACGATAATCGCATCAGAAAAGGATATGTACTTGAGAATGAACTTTTTTGGTTCTTCGGAATCAAGCCGTATGCTGAGCTGTGATGGCAGAAATATTCAAGCGGTATAACATGAAAATGGAACGGACGGCTTCTCGGCGCGTTGCGCCTGCGAGGCCGCCGCTCATTTCAACGTTCAGCGGCGCTTTGCGCCCCTGAATGGCCGAGCTGCTACGCCAGCGCTTTGCCCGTCGGCGCTTCGCG
>CAZLRN010000572.1:0-2592 GCA_964561715.1 uncultured Spirochaetales bacterium | reverse complement strand
GCTAGACGAATCTTTTCTCAACGGCATCGGCAGACTTTGGATGGAGCAATCCTCAGACGAGATTATCATCGAACATGAAAGACTGAATGAGCAGGTCGATCTTATTCACAAGATTCTTTTTATGGAACTTTCCCGATCTGTTCTGCTCGTCGGAGAGGCCGGAGTGGGAAAAACGGTAACGATAAAATCACTCGCCGAGAGACTGCGAAAATCGGATTGGTACATCTTCGAAGCAGGGGCAGCGGACATAATGGCCGGGCAGATTTATATCGGCCAAGCCGAACAAAGGGTGCAGGACCTCATAAGACATCTCAACAAAAAGCGCCAGGTCGTCTGGTTTATTCCCAATCTGCATGAGATGCATTACGCGGGCCGCCACCGCCTCAGTCCCATAGGAATGCTTGATATGCTCCTCCCCTTTGTTGATGACGGAACTATTAAGGTGATAGGCGAGCTCCAACCCTCCGCCTACGAAAAACTCGTTCGTCAAAACCGAAAGGTAGCCCACTCCTTCGAAGCTGTCCGTATCGCCCCTTTGAGCGACAATCAGACTTTGGAGCTGGCACAACGGTGGGTAGAAAAACAGAGGACGCCAGGCGGTACCGGGGTCGCCGTGAATCCTGCCGTATTGGCCGAGGCCCTCTCGCTGGCCAAGCAGTACCTGAGCGAGCAGGAGCCGCCAGGAAACCTGCTAGGGATTCTAAATTTGACTCGTAGGGGATTAGCGTGGGAGAACGCCGCCTATCATGACATCACCCCGGATGATCTTATTGTCACCCTCTCCCAGATGACGGGATTACCCCAAAGCATTCTGGACGACCGAGAAGAGCTGAACTTGGATAAGCTGCGAGATCTCTTCAATAGCCGTATTCTCGGACAGCCCGAGGCTGTCGACTGCCTGGTCGAAAGGGTTGCGATGATCAAGGCCGGATTGTGTGATCCGACCCGTCCTACAGGGGTTTTTCTCTTTGCCGGACCCACGGGAACAGGCAAGACGGAGATCGTCAAAGCGCTGGCGGAATTCCTGTTCGGCTCTCCTGAACGAATGATCAGGTTGGATATGAGCGAGTTCCAGACTCCCAAATCCCTCGACAGGATTCTTGGAACTGCCGAGATGACGACTAGCGAAGGAATTCTGACAAGCCAGATCCGCAAGCAGCCCTTTACGGTGGTTTTGCTGGACGAGTTGGAGAAATCTCATCCCAATATTTGGAACCTGTTCCTCCAGGTGTTCGACGATGGCCGGCTTACAGACGCCCAGGGCAATACTGCTGATTTCCGCCACTCTATCATCATAATGACAACCAACCTCGGAGCGACAATCTATGCGGATGCAGGAATCGGATTTAGTCCTACGACTTCGGGTTTTTCTCGCTCTGCCGTCGAACAGGCGATTGCCAAGACCTTTCGACGCGAGTTTGTCAATCGAATCGATCGCATTGTCATTTTTAATCCTCTCAGCCGAAATACCATGCGCCAGATCCTTTATAATGAGCTCGACAACATGCTTCAACGGCGAGGCTTGCGGACAAGAGAATGGGCTGTCGAATGGGATGACACGGCAATCGAGTTTCTGCTAAAGACGGGCTTTACCGTCGATTTGGGCGCGAGACCGCTCAAGCGGTCCATCGAGAGATACCTGCTATCACCCCTGGCAACGGCTATAGTCAACCACCAGGCTCCAGAGGGAGATCAGTTTCTCTTCGTAAGAAGCGATGGGAATCAGATCAAAGTGGAGTTTGTCGATCCTGACGCCACGGAGCAGACTGCTCCGGCCACTGCAGAGATACAGGACCTTCACGCGGAACGAGAGACCGGCGACCTCAGAGCCCTCATATTCTTTCAAAAGGGTGTGCATTCAGAATTCGAAACACTTCAATCGGCCTACGCTAAAACACGTGCCCTTATCGAATCCGACGACTGGGAAACGAGAAAAACCGATGCGCTGAAAAGGGCCGACGATCCCGATTTTTGGACGTCAGAAGACAAGTTTTCGATACTCGGCAACATAGAGTACATGGATCGTATCGAAACGGGATTATCCACCGCCGGTTCGCTTATCGATCGGCTCAGAGGCCCGAATAACGAGAAGCGGAACGCCTACTCGCAGCTGCTGATCCGCCGATTGGCCCAGAGGCTCTATCTCCTGCAAATAGCGTATGTGGCGCTTGTCGAGTCTCTGCCCAGAGATGCTTACTTGAAAATAGAGATGCTCTCCCAATCTTCCAGAAAGGCTGGCCGAGGTGAGGTTTCCGGAGGCAGTGACGAGCTTACGATCAAATACGCTTTGAAACTCAAGGACATGTATCTGGGTTGGGCTCGCAAGAGAAGAATGCGATTTAGAGAGCTGCTGGAGGTTCTTCCAAAAGAAGGGAAACCTTTTCAGTATATCCTTGCGGTCTCTGGCTTCGGCGCTTTTTTAATTCTCTCACGCGAAAACGGGCTCCACATATTCGAAACTCCGAAAGCGGAAAGGGCTTTTGAGCGGCATTCGATTCGGGTGCGAGTAGCCGCACAGCCAGATTCTCCCCCCAAGGGCCGTGAATCTCTCCTCTCGCAAGCTGAGGATTGCTTCCGCGCGGATCGCGATTC
>CAZLRN010000571.1:0-2598 GCA_964561715.1 uncultured Spirochaetales bacterium | reverse complement strand
ATAATGGAAATACCGTATCAAAAGCGGAACGGGTGTTGATTATTGTCGAAGCACCGGTTACTCTTTTAGTAAGCAAGGGGGCGGAAACAGGCAGGGAAGGGCTCGTAATGAGTGGAGGCTTTGCCAAGGCAATCATGATTGGATATATTAATTAATGCACCGATGGTGCACAGGTAATGAGGTTTATCCATGAGTGACGACATTACACATATCCTGAATAGCTGGGAGTATGATCCGGAGAATCCCGTACGAATCGTCAAAGCAGATGACGGAAGAGAGGTTCTGCAGGTCCGACAGCCCCTCGGTATTGAGCAGTACGAGCTGGATGGACGCCCAGACGGCTTAAGGCCGGAGGGAATGGAGTGCCTCGTTGATTATTACTACGATCGCCTCGATAAATATCGAGTAGCCAACAACACGGACAAGGGATTTGTCATCAACCACGAAGATTTCCTGAAGCTCCAAAACGAAGGCATCATCTACTACTACCGATACCTCATTCTCTTCCAGATGGGTGATTTCGATCGTACGGTAAAGGACACTGACCACAACCTCAAGCTTTGTGACCTCGTCGATCAGCACGCTACAAAGGACAGCGACAAGAAAGAGATCCTCCAGTACCGACCCTACATATTGAGAATCAACGCCATTTCCAAGGCCATGATCTCCTTAAATCAGCAGCTAAAGAGTGTCGCGGCTCAGATCCTAGAGTCAGCAATCGACCTCATCCAAAAAATGCCTACAATCGAAACTCCAGCATTCAAGTTCGAGAAACTCAGGTCCCTTCACAGCCTAAAGTCAACGCTGAAACAGATCATCGGAAGACAGGAGTCTCCTCTCGACAAGCTCAAAGCCGAGCTCAAAAAAGCTGTTGAGATCGAAAACTACGAGCGAGCGGCTGAGCTAAGAGACCAGATCGAGGATCTGGAAAAAATAGAGGAAAAACTGCACGACGATCACCCCGGTTGATAGCCCGCTATTCGAAATTGATCGTCAATCTTGAAGTATAATACCTTTCTAACACACCACTTCTTGAAAAATGCATACAATCAATATAGACTCTGCTATGAGGTACAAAGCATAGATGAAGAAATTTATACTCTTCCTGATTGCCAGTGCGTTGGTGGGTTGCGTGTCCCTTCAGCAGCAGTACCACAACGCAGCAGAAGATGTTATCGATCTCATCAATGATGGAAAGGCGGATAAGCTCTCTGAGATGACTCAAACCCCCTTTCTGCTGGACGGTGAGATCGTAATCCTGGACAACGACATTAAAGGATTCTGGCAGAACATCATTAAAGCAGGATTCAGGGTCCAGAATCCGTCAATTGTTGATCCCTACCCCGTTAACGATAACACTTTCAAGGAGTTCGCTAACACCATGGAGGTAGAATCCTACTTCAAGAAGTATATCAGCAAGAAGGGTCATGTCGTTGTGGTAGAAACAGACAAGTTCAAACTTCTGTTGATCATGGACAAGGCTAAGAAGAACAAGACCAAGATCATTGGATTTAAAGGACCGGAGCCACTATGAAACTAAATCGATACATTTCGCTGACCATCGTCACACTTTTTTTCATGATGATTGCGCCCACTCTTCTCGTGAGCATGGATCACGATGTTACATACGTCGAAGGGCTCCCATACGCTCGAAATGCATCAGGAGACGAGAGGGACATCGACACGGGAGATGTCGTTCAGACCGGCGATACCGTTATAACCGAGACTGGAGATTTCGTGGAGCTGGAAGCCTCAGGATATACAGTGAAGATCAACGAGAACACTGTCTTTTCGATTCGCGAGATCGAGGCGGGCGGGCAAAAAAGCGACGTACTCTCCTGTGCTCTTGGAAAGCTAAGCTTCAGCCGGGATAAGTTCCTCGGAAACGAACCTCGCCTTGCGACAAGCAGCGCTATCTGCGGCGTCCGGGGTACCAACTTTGCGCTGCTCGCCGGCGTGGATGGCTCCTCCCTGATAGTCGTGGAGGAAGGCTCTGTCGAAGTCGCTGCTGCTGGCGAAGCGGTGGAAGTAGGAAAGGCCGAAGGTGTGGAAGTCATCACCGGATCGGCGCCTGGGGATATATTCAAGGCTCCCGAGAAAGCAATCGATTTCAGCACTTGGAATCAAGGTAGACTTGATGTTTTCCTGAAAGATCCGATCGCTTCTGCTGAAAAAGTGAAAACACAGTTACAGAGCTTCATCGCGGAGATAAAAAAAATTCATCCAATCTACTTAGACACCATGAAATCGCTAAAAGAACAGCAGGGCAAGATGAACGAAATACTTGAGAAAAAGGGCAAGGAAGAAGCTAAAAAGTACGGAAAAGCGAACCTTGCTCCCCTAATGATCAATGCTACTAATTTGTATATGAATATTAGATTCTTAGCTCTCTCTTCGTTATCCCTTAGAAGATTCATCTCTGGCAGAATGTACATTATATTGAAAGCAAAATATGTTCTAAATCCTGGCGATGCTACTTACAAGGATTTCTTGAAAGTTCATAGCGAAATACTCGGGCTCTTTGAGAGTGAGGTGGTGCCACAATTTATTGTTTTAGCAGATATTTAATGGGGGTGAATAATGAGAAAGCACGTTATA
>CAZLRN010000570.1:0-2618 GCA_964561715.1 uncultured Spirochaetales bacterium | reverse complement strand
TATGAATTGGAGCTTACGACGGTGCGAAAATGCGAACTTCTCTGGACATGATCTTTGCAGAAGAAAATGAAGATTTTCCTAATGAATAAAACTAATTCAATAACTTAAACTGATAGAATCCTTAATTATTAAAAAAAAGGAAGCAAAAATGAACGGAAAAGAGAAGATTCGCGTAAAAAGGTACGCAAAAAAACCGGATAGAGAAAAGAACTCATTGAAAATCAATATCTCACCCAATGAGATTATCTTTCCTGTTTCGAAAATCGTTGTTGAGGCGTTTACTCCGCTGAATGCCGAATACGCTCAGGATGCGATAACAGCTCACGGTTTAAGAGGCAGTGTTCATCTCTCCAGCCGAGACCTAAAAGCGATTTGGAAGCCCATCGATCATCTCTCTCCAGGATATCACAAGCTAGTTATAAGGGAGCTTATTTCGAAAAGCGGGGATAAGATTTCTGAAGTGATCGAACTACCGTTTTTCGTCACAGATTCGGCTGCAAAGATTTCGCCTCAACTTCGAGTTGAGAATATGGTCAGGCTTCGAGTTGGTTCATTGGATGTAACCCGGATTCCGTCGGATCGGCGACCATCCGGGAAATTCATCGAAATTATGAAGGTAAGCAATCGCAAAACGGGCAAAACCAGCGAACTGGCATTCGATGAGCGCGGAGGTAAAATCAATCCAAAGGAAATCTTTGCCGAAATCGCAAGAAATCGTTTAGAGAAATACGGTAAAAAGCATGAATCTCTCTACTCGGAGATCCAGAAAGCGGGCAAAAGCTCAACGATAAAAGTCGCGATCTGGCTCAAGACTGAAATCCTTGATCAGGAACCTTTTAAATATGCAGAAAAACCTTTCGATAAACCTCCCAAAGAAATCATCGAATATAGAGAGCGTATTTTGAAGGAACTTCAACAGTTTTCCGAGAAGCTCGAACAGTTTGTAGATAAGAAACGAATTAGCCTAGATTCCTTTGCGCCGGTCATCTATGCTGAGCTTACGAAGGAGCAGATCTTTGAAGTCGAAAAGAGACGCGAGGTACTAGGGCTCTTTCTCCACGAACCTAAGGGAGTTGACGATCTAGAGGATTCAATAGCCATAGCAAATTCAGATGACGTGCATGATTTGGGATTTAAAGGATCAGAGATAAAAGTCGCTGTATGGGAAAATGGTCCCGACAAAACAGACGATCTGGTAATCAAGGAGTTTTATGATGTAAATCAAACCAATACTTCAGACCACGCAAGACACACTCATGGAATAGTTAAAAACAAAGAAAAGAACAAGCCACACGGCCATGCACCGTCATGCACGCTCTATTCGGCTAACGACAAGGATCTTGGCGCCTTGCGTTGGGCGATTGAAGACAAGTATTGCACTGTGATTAGTCAGAGCTTTCATCGCTCCAGTGAACCCTCCTCCTCAGGTTTATCCTTTGATGACATCTACAAAGATTGGCTCATACTGAACTGGCCCTACCCAACGATACTTCAAGCTGCCGGTAACTACTGGTCGACGGATCCAGATGATATCGATCCACCAAGTGACGAATACGTCAATCACAAAGGCTATAACAGCCTCGCTGTGGGCAACCACAACGATGATGCAGACGCAATGTCTGGATCATCGGTTTTTAGAAACCCAAAGTCTAGCCACGCAGATCGCGAATTACCTGAAATATGCGCCAACGGTACTTCGGTTACCTGCGTTGGACTTACTAAGAGTGGAACAAGTATGGCGACTCCGGCAGTTGCTGGTTGTGTTGCACTCGTGCAAGATGCCAATTCTACGCTAAAGGTCTGGCCAGAGGGATGCCGTGCTGTGATGCTCGCAGGTGCTAAGCGCAATGTTGATGGAGATACCTGGTGGCACGACGTTATATCAGACGAAGATGCGGCTGACGGCTCCGGAGCCGTGGATGGCTACGAGTGTGTCAAGATCGCTCAATCACCGCGGTCAAGAAATGCAGGCGCGTCACGCCGTGGCTTTGATGTTGGGACTCTTCGTAGCGCCGATTTTGACAATAACGGTTATAGCAAATTCTCATACAAAGTGAAAGTCCCCATAATGTGGTACGCACCAAGGCACGTTAAAGTCGCTCTTGCCTGGAACAGCGAGGTTAGCGTTTGGAGATTGTTCGGTATTGAGATACCGTTGGTCTCCCAGCTTACCGTAGATTTTGATCTGCGAATTTACGATAGTAGCGGGAACCTTGTAAGCTTTAGCCTATCCTGGGACAACAGCTATGAGATTGCAGAGTTTAGTGGAAAACCTGGTGAAACGTACACAATCCGGATTCATCGGTGGTCTGGTAATTATGAATCCTGGTATGGCATTGCCTGGACTGTCACAGGAGGTTTTCTAATGGCTCAACGTCTGGTCAAAGATGAGCGCCTTGTGGAATTGATGTATGAGCGCCTATTGCACGAATAACCGTAGTATCAAACATATCTTGCACTAAATTGCGAACTAGATTGTACTCAATCAAAAAAGGTCAAGATTACAGCCAGGGAGTAGAAATCAAAAAAAGCCGTAAAGACATCCAGGCTATTTTGGATATTTGTCCAAATACTGCAGGAGCTCCGTACAGCCCGTGTATTGCAGAATCAGCTCTTTT
>CAZLRN010000569.1:0-2633 GCA_964561715.1 uncultured Spirochaetales bacterium | reverse complement strand
CTTATTACTAGATCATTGGCCCCTGAGATAAGAAAAAATAAGAAATTATTCATCTAAATCTCCTATTTATCCAATAAGTTATATTCGATAGACTTTCCAACACAAAAGAGAAGGTGCGAGTATGATGGAATCGCAGGAAGGCTTGCACCCCAGAGTCCAGCCTTTTTACATACTTTTCGTCAACATCTTCGACCCAAAAAGCCGGCTCGAGAAGTTGGCCGAAGAGAAATACACCAAACTTCTGCTGCTCTTTCACGAATACGTCGAGAAATGCTGCGCCAAATTCGATGCAACCTTCAGAATCGTTCTCGAAAGCGGCGTTCTGATCTACCTCAAGGCGGACGATGAGATAGCCGGAGCCTTAAAAACCATAAAACTGGCGCTGTCCCTCAAACACCTCGTAGAGAAAAAAATCCCTTTCGTCAGAGTTAAATGCTCGATCCACTCGGAACAGCTTACGGCAAAATATAACAGCTATCGGAGTCTGCAAAAAATCGACGGACCGAGAGCCGATCTTATTCAAAAAATGGACAAAGTCGCCGCGAAGGGCCAATATTCGAAAATCATCCTGAGTGAACCGGCCTATGAATGCCTCAAAAA
Source organism: uncultured Spirochaetales bacterium (assembly GCA_964561715.1). GTDB lineage: Bacteria > Spirochaetota > Spirochaetia > SZUA-6 > CAZLRN01 > CAZLRN01. Next base: position 2,033 of record CAZLRN010000569.1, on the reverse strand, counting down.
CTTCATCGAGCTGACTCATTTCAACAGAATTGTGGAAGACAGCCTGAAGGGAACCAAGAGTCTCTTGAGGTTCCTCGAGGTCTGCGATTCCGCTGAATTTCTTGGGATCATCAACGATCTTTACGACCGCCACAGACCGGAAGAGATATCCAGATCCAAGGCGGACATCCAGGAGACTATCAGAAACTACAATCTTCTGAGAACGGAGATCAAGAAACACGATTTATCAGAACCGGTCGACTACAGCACCGTGGTTTCTGTAGTCATCCGGTTCCTCGAGCAACTAGGGTTCAAGACCAACAGAATCGAGAGGAGTAAATTCCATTCAGACTATCTGATCCGCTACGAAAAAACCTATCTCTTTCTGGATATTGTACCGAACAGGATCGATTTTGCTGAATTGAAGAGATCAGAAAGTCAGCAGTTCCAGAGGACCAATAGAAAACTGATCATTTTCATGGGCAATGACTCTGAGGTTTCGCAACAAGACGAACTGTTTCGCAGGCTGAAGGAGAATAAACTCTACCTGACCCTGATGAGCGTTGATGCGCTCATAACGATGCACAATATGATCTGTGTAAGCGGCTTCAAGGAGCGAAGGGCCATTCTCTCGCTTCTCTTTTCCAGAACGAAGCACCTCCTCAAGAGCAGAGAGATCGAAGAGCTGCAGTACAGGCTCATGAGAATGTACATGATGAGAAAGATCGAGCAGCTCAAGGCGGATCTTTTTTTAGAGAACAAGCTCTCTGAGATGATACAGAAGATCCGACACAAGGCTAAGGATGCGGCTTCCTGGGACAAGATCGGCGAGGTGATCAAGCTCATCGAGACCTTGAGCTATCAGATCCTGAGAATTGTCAACAGCCCCACAACCGCCTACAGACCAACCAACGATATTACCGATGCTTCGTATCAGTTGGGTACGGAGAAGCTCGAAAAGCTATTAAAAACCATACGTTTCAGCAAGCTGCTTCCCGATGATTTTCCTGCCTATGGCATGCAGAGAGATGCTTTTTGGGAACACTCGATTGTTACAGGTCTTTTTGTGCAGAAGATGGCAAAGGACAGACAGATTACCTTGAGGTACTTCGATGACGAATTGCAAGCCGAAGAGGTGGAGGACGACTTTTACGCCGTCGGCCTGTTGCATGATTTCGGCAAAGTCATCTTCGATCAGATTTTTACCGTTTTTTATAGAGAAGTCGTGGAGAAGCAGGGCAGCGGGTATCTCGCGTCGTACGAAACCGAAGCGGGTTATCCCTTTGAACACGCCAAGGTGGGAGCCTGGGCGATCAGGGAGGCGAATCTGCCCATCCAGTTCGCCAGAATGGTCTTCTACCACCACCACCCAAATCAGGCAGAGGAGGATATCAAAAAGCTGTGCTGTATCCTGTATCTCGCTGAGTATTTCCTCGATTCGAGCTATCAGCCGCGAAGCTATGGTCGAAAGAGCCCCGAGGAGATCGAGCTCGCTCGGTGGGCGGCGGACACTCTGGAAACAGACCTGCTGCACGTCGCGACCATAGTAGAAGAACTGCAGCAGGGAATGAGAACTAAAAAGATTTGAAACTTTCTATCCAAAGTATTAGGCTATAGCTAGTAACAAATAAGCCTATGAAACCAAGAGTTGCGATAAAGCGTCCGCTCGTTCACTACGTCATCATCATCGGATATATTCTGGCTCCCATTGTGAACATCCTTCTGTTAAGGATTTTCGGGAATATTCCCTTTGGGACCATCTTCGCCAGGATCTTTCCCGGCTACGGTTATCTCGCGGCGGTGTGGCTGCTCACCGCTCCTCTAGTCGGAATCGGTCTGTATTTCATTCATAAAGTGAGCTGGTATGTGTTCCTTGGCCACAGCAGCCTAATCCTCATCGACTACATACTGAAGTGGGTGATAAGGCCCGGATTTTACTGGCGGTCAATTCCCACAGTCTTCAACTTCCTCATGTTCACGGGCAACCTTTTGCTCGTCATCATCATCGGATACATCATTCAAAAGGATTTTCGAGCCCCTTACTTCCAGGCCCT
>CAZLRN010000568.1:0-2641 GCA_964561715.1 uncultured Spirochaetales bacterium | reverse complement strand
AGCCAGGACAACCTGCCCGATAAGGGAAAGAGGCGCGAGCCCAGCAGTGCGAGCGAAAGGGCGACACGGCGTAGGGAGCAAGAGGGTGATCGCCGCTAATGTGCGAGTTGGACATCTTTTTAAAAAGAACCTATAATTTTTTGCATCACATTTAAGGAGATAGTCTATGTCACCGAAATCGCCGGACGACGAAAAGGAGCAACCTCAGAAGGAAAACTACATTCACGATCCCAACGGCATTTTTACAAAGCGTGTTATGGGCGCGCGTACCGTCGCCACCTGCGCCGCGTTTCTCCTACCGCACCTCAGACCGGGTCAGAGATTGCTGGACCTCGGGAGCGGCCTGGGTACCATCACAATCGGACTCGCAGAAGCAGTCTCGCCGGGAAAGGTTGTCGGAATCGATGTAGAGGAGGGTCAGGTCAAAGAGGCTCGCGAAAAGGCGACTGAGCAGGGAGTATCGAATATCCGCTTCGAGGTTGGAGACGCTTATCAGCTCGATTTTGAAAGCGAAAGCTTTGACGTGGTTTACTCGAACGCTTTGCTCGAACATCTAAGACGGCCTGTGGACGTCCTCAAAGAAGCCTGGCGGGTACTAAAGCCGGGAGGGATCGCCGGTGTCCGGACAGCAGAATGGGGTACCATGATTTGGGGCTCCGACGAGCCACTACTGAACGAGTACACTTCCCTTTACCTCAAGCATCGTCAGTACTCCGGAGGTGATCCCTTTATCGGTCGCAGGCTGAGAGCGTTGTTGCGTGAGGCTGGATTTGTGAACACCCAGTTCTCCGCATCATGCAGTAGCGGTCGCCAGGTCGAAACAAGCGAGTCTATAAAGGCAGGAATAGAGGCGACTATTTCCGAGTGGGTTAGCCCCAATATCCGGGAAGTGGCCCTCCGGCTCGGATGGGCCGATGAAGCTTATCTCGATAGCGTCGAGCAGGCCTTCAGGAAGTACAGTGAAAATCCGGATTCCTGTTCGATCCTGGCCCGCTGCGAAGCTGTCGGCTGGAAACCCTGATCGGGGCTATTTTACGTACAGTAGAAAGTATTGAGAACGCAAGCGTTCGTTTTCTAGCTCTTTCTATGCTAGCTATCTATTTCGAGCCACCTCCCGGATTCGAACCGGGGATCCCGAGATTGTAAGTCGGCTTAACTACTTATATTATAGATACATAGGTTGTTTAGCATCGATATTCAGGGTCCTGTCTGCAATATATGGATATTTCAGATATGGAAGATCTCCAGTTTCAGCACATTTTTTAATACACTCTCACCCATAATGAAGTCTCTCGATTTCATTTCCCATAATATACAAAAGATGCCCAATAGTATGGATCTGCAGACTTGTCGCTCTTCATGAGTCTCCTTTTCATTTCAGCAAAAATCCCGAGAGCAACTCATTTCTTCCTTTCTAAGTCGCTTTTTTATAGAACTCTATCCAACATTAACCTAAATTTTCATTTCTCTGGTAACGTAACTGTTAAAGTGAAACCTCTGCGGGCCAAGTGGATACCTAGAATACCCCCGAAAATGGGTTTATAATGTCCTTATCACATTAAGCAGGAGGATTTCAAAATGATAATTTCAACCGTCAGAGTGACCTTCGCTCCAAACAAGGCAACGCAAGCTGTGGAATGGGCCAGAAAGCTCTTTACGTACGCCAAAAAGGCCGGCCTTAGCGGAGATGTGTCTCTTATACGGCCAAGCCACAGGTGAGACAAACTTATTCATATGGCTTAGTCGGTACGCCTCCATAGCGGAGCGAGAGCAGTCTACGAACGCAAGACGCGCGGATTCTGGGTGGATGGCAATTATGAAAGAAGGAACAGAATCAGATTGGCTTATCGGAGAAAGATGTAACATATACGAGGTGCTTGAATCGGCCGGCCGATTCTGAGCCACAGGACAGATTCCCCACATAACACTCTCAAAACTTGCACAAGAGGGTCCTTTCCTGATAGTTGCTAAATATAATCAGTATGCTTAGCCCCATGGAATAAAGCCAACTTAGTATGGAAGCAGCCGAAAAATCCGATGCCAAAAGGTTTTATTTGAAAGTCTTTTCGACAGGATTGCCGTCTAGCACCCACGCTTTGTAGCCGCCGCGCAAAGCATATACGTTTTTGATGCCCGCAGACATCATTTCAAGCGCCGCACGGGCGCTTCGTTCCTCATGCGGTCAGCTACAGTAGATGACGATGGGCTTTGTCACGCTATTCAGTGCATAAAGATCGAGCGGCATCAGGATGGCACCCGGGATGTGCCCCTTATCGTAGGATGCCTGGTCGCGCGCATCGACAATGACAACGGAGCCCTCTGAGTACAGACTTTTAAGCTCCTCCAGCTCCATTCGTCGGACACTGTCCTCTGGCTGGGCAAATCCATATGTTGTTAGGCTGAGCAGGATAGCTACCATTACTGAGATTGCCGTCTTTCTCACATTTACTCCTTTCCATCTATAATCTATTTAGAAATTAATATAATTTCTGAAGCTTAAGTCAAGAAAATGAGATATTGACCTCCCCTCTCCTTGGAATGCTATCGAGATTCATCAGCGGTGGTAGCCTACTGAGTAAGCGCAGGACAGATTGCGCAAATTACACTCATAAGACTCGCACAAGGATGCGCTGTATTACGT
>CAZLRN010000567.1:0-2645 GCA_964561715.1 uncultured Spirochaetales bacterium | reverse complement strand
GCCATAGCCATGCTCGTCCTCTCCTATTTCGACTACCTTTTTCAGCGCCGCCAGCATCTGGAATCCTTGAAAATGTCCAGGCAGGAAGTCAAGGAAGAGCGGCGGATGTATGAGGGTGATCCTCTTATCAAGAGTCGACTGCGGGAGCGGATGAGACAGATTCTTACGCGTAATATGCTTAAAGCTGTTCCGAGGGCGGATGTTGTTATTACCAACCCGACCCATTACTCCGTTGCCCTAGAGTACGATCGGGTCGTGAGCCCGGCTCCAGTTGTCACGGCTAAGGGAGTGGACAGCATGGCTCTCAAGATTCGGGAAATAGCAGAGGAGCACTCGGTTCCTCTGATGGAAAATAGGCCTCTTGCCAGAGCCCTCTACCGAGAAGTAGAGATAGGAGATGAGATTCCGGAGCGGTACTACGAGGTTATGGCTACCATTCTGGCTGAGGTCTACAGGCTCAACAGCGAGACCGCTCGAGCAGGTTAGTCACGGGAAGAAGCGATGGCGGATGTTCAGACCACTTTAAGAGGAATCTTCAAAGAATCTAGTGAGATCTACGTAGCGGCGGCTGTCGTCATCATTGTAATGATGATGATCATTCCCCTGCCTGCTGTTCTACTGGACGCCTTGATGTCGATCAATCTGGTACTGAGCCTCATGGTCATACTGACGGTTCTCTACATTCGCCACGCACTGGAGTTCACCGTATTTCCCACCCTGCTCCTCATCATGACACTCTTTGGACTGGCCTTAAACGTCTCCTCGACACGGCTTATTCTCTCTCAGGGAAGCCTCTTTCGGGGAAGAATCGTCAGAGCCTTCGGAACCTTTGTCGTCGGCGCAGCCGGAACCGAGGGCTACGTCATCGGCTTCATCATCTTTGCGATTATAATCGCCGTTCAGTTTCTGGTCATCACAAAGGGCTCTGTACGTGTTGCTGAGGTCGCGGCTCGATTCACTTTGGACGCTCTGCCGGGAAAGCAGATGGCTATCGAAGCGGAGTACAACTCCGGCTTGATAACAGAGGAGGAGGCGACTCGGAAGAAGAGCGATATTCAGAGGGAGGTAGATTTCTACGGGGCCATGGACGGTGCTTCCAAGTTTGTACAGGGAAATGTCAAGGTCGGAATACTCATTACCGCTATCAATCTCATCGGCGGCTTTATAGTTGGGATGACAATCCATAACGAGCCCTTTCTCGTCGCTCTGGACACCTATGTCCCGCTTACAATAGGCGATGGCCTGGTTACACAACTGCCGGCCCTTCTGATCTCTGTATCGACTGGTGTGATTGTGACCAGGAGTGTCTCGGAGACCTCATTCGGTAGAGATATCACGAGTCAGTTCTCGGTACAGACGAGACCCTACTGGATCGCCGCCACAATCCTCGCCGTGTTGTCGATCCTGCCAGGGTTTCCCTGGTACGTGCTACTACCGCTAGCCGCCGCGATCGGCGCTCTGGCCTTTTTTCTCACCCGCAAACAGGTAGCAAGGGAGGAGCGGGAGAGACTAACGGGAGCCGAAGCTCGCGAGAGAGAGGCACCTGCTGAAATCTCTCCGGTCGTTCCATTGGATCCTCTCTCACTGGAGCTGGGATACGGCCTCATCCCCCTCGTTGACAAGGACAAGGGAGCTGAATTGCTGGACAGGATCACGCGGATCCGCCGAGAAGCCGCTCTGGATCTTGGACTCGTTGTGCCCCGAATTCGTATTATCGACAATATGCGACTTGAGCCCTCTGAATACAGCTTCAAGATCAAGGGAGTAGAGGTGGGAAGAGCCAAGATCAGGATGAACTACTACATGGCCATCAATCCTGGCGGTGAGAGAGAAGAGCTCGAGGGAGAGGCCACGAGCGATCCCGCCTTCGGTATACCTGCGGTATGGATAACCGAGGAACAGCGAGAGCGAGCCGAAGGGCTGGGTTATACGGTAGTCGATCCGCCTTCGATCATCGCGACCCACCTCACGGAGATCATCAAGCGCCACGCTGCAGAGATACTGGGACGCCAGGAGGTTCAGTCTATCCTCGATACTCTGAAGAACGATTTTCCTGCTGTTGTCGAAGATGTGACGAAAAACCTCTCTATCGGTGTGATTCAAAAGGTTTTGCAGGGGTTGTTGAGAGAGCAGATATCGATTCGAAACATGGTAAGCATCTTGGAAACCATGGCCGATTATTCGACAGTGACCCAGGACGTGGGATTTTTGATAGAGAAAGCTCGCCAGAGTCTGGGACGCCAGATTTCACTTCAATATTCGGACGAGAGCAGAACGATGCGGGTGCTAACGATCGATCCCAAGCTGGAGCAGAGGATTATCGAGAGCAAAACGGAAACAGCTGCAGGTGTAATCGCAGCGCTCGAACCGGCGGAACAGAGGAGGTGGATCACTGCTCTATCGAATGCCGTCAAGTCTGTTCAAGACCAGGGTCATATGCCAATTATTCTCTGTTCTGAAGCGGCGCGGGCGTTAGTCAAATCAAGCTCGATCAGAGAGATTCCGCACCTTGTCGTTCTTTCCGCTCCCGAGATAGACCCCGAAATAGCCGTGGAGGCGGTCGGACAAATCGCAATAGAGGTTTAGGGTAGCACGATGCAGTACTTTACGGTACAGGCAAAAAACCATTGGGACGCAGTCGAAAA
>CAZLRN010000566.1:0-2649 GCA_964561715.1 uncultured Spirochaetales bacterium | reverse complement strand
GGTTTGTCCCGTGCGAAATACTTGCTTTTATAGCTATTTGATTCCCTAACTCAAGCTGTCTGCTAAATTCCCCTCTTATCCTTTCTGACAATCTCCCCTGGCGTCTGATTGGAGCTGACCTCATGCCCCGGGAGAGGCAAGAGCCGTTCGTGAAGGGCGTCGATGATCCAGTCCTTTTGGGGGAAAAACAACTTCTCCAGCTCAGCGGCAGGTGTGATCCAATTGCGGGCTCCCACCACAACAACAGGGCCGTCCAGCCAATCGTAGGCGATCTGCGAAATGTGTGATGCCATCGTGTGCAGGAAGGATCCCCTCTCGCAGGCATCGGATACAAGAATAAGCTTGCCCGTCTTTCTAATCGAATCGACAATCGGCCCGTAATCGAGGGGATTGATAAAGCGAGCATCAATGACCTCTGTGGATAGCTGATACCTGCTCTCAAGCTCCTCTGCGGCTTCCAGCGCCGTGTAAAGAGCCGGACCCACCGTGACGATCGTGAGATCACTTCCAGCCCGCCGCACAGCCGGCTGCCCCTCTTCTACTTCATAGTACCCCTCTGGTACCCCCTCGGGCACAAACATCTCTCCCATGTCGTAGAGTTTCTGGCTTTCGAAAAAGACGACCGGATCGGTCCCCCGAAGCGCCAGATTCAACATGCCCTTGGCGTCGTAGGGCGTAGCGGGGTACATGGCCTTGAGTCCCGGGATGTGGGCTACAAGGCTTGTCCAGTCCTGGGAATGCTGAGCCCCGTACTTGCTGCCTACGGAGACTCTCAGAACCAGAGGCATTTTCAAGACGTTCGCCGACATAGCCTGCCATTTGGACATCTGATTGAAAATTTCGTCTCCTGCGCGGCCCATGAAATCGCAGTACATCAGCTCTGCCACAACCCGGCCTCCGCAGAGAGCATAGCCCACGGCGGAACCCACAATGGCGCCTTCGGAGATGGAGGTATTGAAGAGCCGGTGATAGGGCAGGCTCTCGGTCAGGCCCCTGTATACGGCAAAGGCGCCGCCCCAGTCGCGATTTTCCTCTCCATAGGCGACCATCGTTGGATCAGTATAAAATCTATGCAGGAGAGCTTCGAAGAGCGCATCCCTGCAGGCGATAACCCGTGATTTGGCCAGAGGAGCTCCCTTCTCGTCCAGACCGGAGCGTGATTTTTTTGCGTTGGCTATGACCCGGGGATTCTCCTCGAGCGGGATGAGAACCTCGGGCTTCCGGTCGTCCATTTTTTCCATATGGCCATTCGAAAACATCGCATCCCCGATGGCCTCGGAACGCACATCGATCCTGGGCGAGATTTCCAGAGAGACAGCCCGCTCCATGTTCCGTTTCAACCGAACCGTCACCTCTTCACGAAGCTTTTGTAGAGAACTCTTGGTTGCGATCTTGTTATCCAAAAGGTACTGCTCGTACCCCTTGATGCAGTCCTGCTCCTCCCACAGTGATATCTCGTCCTTTGTCCGGTAAGAGGAAGCGTCGGAGGGAGAGTGGCCGGAGAGCCGGTAGGTGATCAGATCGAGGAGAACAGGGCCTCGACCCTCCTCCAGCAGAGCCTTTTTTCGCTCGATCGCCTCGGCCACAGCCAGGGGATTATAGCCGTCCACCCTCTCGGCATGCATGGCGTCTTCGTTGACCCCAGCCCCTATTCGTGCGAGGACCTTGAATCCCATGGTTTCGCCGGAAGTCTGCCCCCCCATGCCATAGAAATTGTTGATGAAGCTGTAGAGAATGGGCGGAGCGCCACCGCACTTCTTATCCCAAAGAGTGCGATACTGCTCCATCGCCGAGAGCATGATGGCCTCCCATGTCGGTCCACAGGCAGAGGAGCCGTCGCCTATGTTGGCGATGACGATACCGGGTTTGCGGTTGATGCGTTTATAGAGAGCAGCCCCTGTTGCGATGTCCGCCGATCCGCCTACAATCGCATTGTTGGGCATGCTACCAAAGGGCGCGAAAAAGGCATGCATGGATCCGCCCCAGCCGCGGTTGATGCCCGTGTCGCGGGCAAAGATTTCGGCTAGCACTCCATAAATAACGAAATCCAAAGCCAGATCCTTGACTCCGCCTTCGCTACCCTTCTCCACTATTTTGAGGATGACTCCGTTCATGTAGCTCCCCATAATCGTCTGGAGAGATTTCTCGTCGAGCTTGTCGATGGCAGAAAAAGACTTGGCCAGAATCTCACCATGGCTTCGGTGGGAGCCAAAGATAAAATCGTCTATGCTGAGAGGCAGGCATTGCCCCACCGACGTGGCCTCCTGTCCAATCGACAAGTGTGCCGGTCCCCTGTGGTTGTATTCGATCCCCTGATAGACGCCTTGAGTTTTGATTTCGTTCAAAGCGGATTCGAATTCACGGATTATCAACATATCACGGAAAAGGCGCACCAGCGTTTCTTTCCCGTACTTCTGCTCCTCTTCCTTGGGATTCGAGACGTATTGGTTGAGGGGGATGGTCTTGCTCTTGAGGGTTCCCGATTGCCGTACCTGGGAGGGATCAATAACTTGTGATTTGGGCATAACCTACTTCCTTTTTCCTGCATCTTTGCAGGATTTTTCTATATTTCCAACATATTTATCGAAGGATCCATATCGTTGGCTGCGACCTACGCGGCCCGCCCACAACCCAAACAATTTGGCCCAT
>CAZLRN010000565.1:0-2655 GCA_964561715.1 uncultured Spirochaetales bacterium | reverse complement strand
CCCCTTGGGTGGATCAGCATCCAAAGGACATCGTGGACTCTTACGACGACTGCCCCTTCGCATCCTGCCCCCAGGAGCCCAAGCATCCGGGCGACGACGGCATCAACCTGGCGTACAGCAGCTCCTTCGCCTCGGAGGAGAGGCGGAAGCGAGGAACCATACCCGTGCGTGAGCACCTCAAAGGGTACTTCGCCTCCATCACCGCCATGGATCTGAACATCGGACGGATTCTTTCGAAGCTGGACGATCTGGGCTTGCGGGAAAGCACCCTCATCTTCTTCACGAGTGACAACGGCTTCAACTGCGGTCACCACGGCATATGGGGAAAGGGCAACGCGACCTTTCCACTGAATCTTTTCGACACGTCCGTGAAGGTCCCGGCTATCGCCAGCCATTCGGGGACCATCCCAAAGGGCCGTGTGAGCGAGGCCCTGGCAAGCGGCTATGACGTCTTTCCCACAATTCTGGACTATCTGGGCTTGGATAATCCAGAAGCCGAAAGGCTTCCGGGCCGGAGTTTCGTCCCGGCTTTGCTCGGTCAAAAGCAGGAGGCTCACCAGAACATAGTGGTCTACGACGAGTACGGCCCCAACCGGATGATCCGAACCAAGGAGTGGAAGTATATCCACCGATACCCCTACGGAGTCCACGAGCTCTACGATCTTGTCCACGATCCCGACGAGCGGATCAATCTTCTTGCGGACTCGAGGATCCTCTCCAGAGAGCCATTCGAGTGGAGGGAAACGGCTCGCTCCCTGAAGGCCGAGATGGAGGACTGGTTCGCCCTGTACACCGATCCGATGCGGGACGGCCGCAACGAGCCGGTGAGGGGACGTGGCCAGATCGACGTCGTCGGCCCTGCGGCTAAAGGGCGACCTACCTTTCACAGCCCGGAGACCCCGGAGACCAGGATCACGGACCGTGTGTCTTGATTTGGGAGCACGATGATGGGATGCGTGCGTCCACGCTTCAGTCAGCCAGCAAAGGCTCTACCAGGATCTCTTTGAGCTTCGTCCCATCGATTTTTCGTGGCGAGACTTCATCCTCGATTGCGATTCCCGCCGCCGTGCCGGCGGCTTCGCCTAATGCCACACACGTACTCATGATCCTGAGGGAAGCGTGGGCCTCGTGAGTGGCTGAGATGCACCGCCCCGCCATCAGCAGATTGTCTGCGCCCCTTGGAAGCAGGCACCGGTAAGGGATCTCATAAGTGCCGCGGATCCGGATAGTTTCCCAGTGGGAATCCGCTACGGGGTGGATGTCTATAAAATGCGAACCGAGGACAACGGCGTCTTCGAACTTCTCCCGCTGCTGGATGTCATTGACAGTGAGAACGTAGTCTCCCATGATCCGGCGCGACTCCCGTATCGCCAACCCTCGGTCCACCTCGATGAGGTGTGACTTCTCGAAACCCGGAATTCGTTTTTGAATGAAACGAACCAGTGGAAGGATTTCCGCCGATGCGGCTATCTCTCCATCTGTCAGGCTTTTTTGATCCGTTGCATCGAGACCCAAAAGGACCACAGTGTTCATTAAGACCTGATCTGATCTGGGAAGCGTGCAGAAGAGCAGAGACTTTTTTTTCGAGTTATATTCTCCGGCCTTGGTCCCCGCTTCGATCTGCTTGCTGAACCCGGAAAAGAGAAGGGTTTTGCCAAGAAAGTCCTCTGTAAGTGTCTGGCCTTCACGTAGTAGTTCTGCATAGAGGTACTCCTGCGGGTTATCCTTGAAATAGGTTCTCAACTTCCCTATATCCACACCTCCCAAGCGGAAAAGCAAGGCAGGGGTTTGGGCCAGTCCATCCTCGGGTCTGCCCTTCTCGAAGGGAAAATCTGCCATGGCAGCCAGATCTCCGTCTCCTGTGGCATCTATGAACACGTCGGCTGTCAGGCTCTGGAGGCCGGACTTACCCGCCAGGATCGCCTCTAGAATCGTTCCACCCTCTCTGGTTGCGGATACGAGCCTCGTGTGCAGGAGAAGATCCGCATCTGACTCCGCAGCCATCTCTAAGGCCACACATCGTGCGATAGGAGGATCGACAGAGGCCAGAACACAGTGCTCTGTTTCGTGAGGAACCGGCCCTGTACTTCCTCCCGCCTCTGTGAGCCGCCGTAGGAACTCTCGGAAGATTCCACCTGTGACGGATCTGCCGTTCTCGTCATCAAAACCTTGCAGCGGAAGACCCGAGATGAGAAGCCCTCCGACGGAGCCGGAATCTTCGACTAAAAGCACGCGTGCTCCTCTTCGAGAGGCTGCAATGGCCGCCGGCAATCCCGCGGTACCCCCGCCTATGACGGCAACATCGTACCTGGGCAACTCTTTTACGTTCAAATTACGTGTTGACATTTCATTCTCTCCTTAACTCCGGTAAGATCCCGGCATTCATCCTATCCACTGTTCGTAATTTTGCAACTCGATTAATCCGCTTTTCTTGTAGAGCCGGGCCCAATCAAGATGCTTCTTGATTTTCTGACGCATAGACACCATTATAGTCGAAACGATATCTGTGATTCATGAAATTCCGTTGCACTGAGCGATGTTGAAACCGACAAGAAAGAGAGTGGATGAAAGGAGCTAGATGATATGGATCAAGCGACACTTGAAACAGCCATCGACGTGAAGATGGTGGATCCCTACAGCTGCGACGCTATAACG
>CAZLRN010000564.1:0-2656 GCA_964561715.1 uncultured Spirochaetales bacterium | reverse complement strand
CCGCTATGGTGGCTGCCTTTTCAGAGCTACACAGGAATGGACCGACACGATTGTAATAGCCGCTAGAGAAATAATTCGAACAACCACACCAGTTCATGCAGTAGTTTTTCAGCCCACAAGACACACATTCGCTATTGGTCGAGAGGTTTGGTGCAAGATGGCAGGACATCTTTTCGGGTTTCAGTCCATCCTCAATGCTGCCAATACAGTGTTCGTTATCGTCTCCAGATCCAATCAAACGCTCACATGGAAATATCTTCCCCTCAGGCGAAAAGGCTAACTCTCCCCTTCCCATTCGACAGCGCTCGAGCGGATTGTATTCATTTCGGATAATAACGGATATTTTGCTGTCAATAGGGCTAATAAAATGCGGATTCAGATCGAGATAGTAATCGATGTACTGCTCAGCTATTCTGTCGTACACTTCGAAAAGCAATTCTGCGTCCTTCTGCTCCCACTTTGCGGAAAAATCGGGATTTAGATAGATCTGCTTTAGGCCAAGCGCCGAGAAATATTCAACAGTTTCAGGTAGATATTCTAGATTTTCAGGTCTATAAACGGCGTTGACCATAAGATTCGGGAAATGGCTTATCGCCTTTCTTATCGTGCCCTCCACAATATCTGAACTTCGTCGACCGCTAGGAAACCGCCTGAACATGTTCTGTACATGGGAATCGCCATCACAACTTATGCAGAGCGCTAATCCGTGGCGTTCGATGAAATCCATTATCTGTTCAGAATAGATCGTTCCGTTAGTCACGATAGCCAAATCGACCCGGTCCCTTTCAAAATCCGGATGGCTTTCAATCATAGCTGTGATGGATTTCACCAGGTCGAATGTAAGAAGAGGCTCTCCTCCGAAAAAGCCAATTTCGACTTTTTCTGATTGGGGAGTGCGTTCAAAGATGAAATCAACGATCCAGCTCGCGACAGATGGCGACATCCGCGCATTCTTTTTGCGAATATAGCAATAGTTGCAAGAGAGGTTACACTGCTGAGTAATGCATAACGTATACTTCAATGATATTCGCGCAAGACAGTAACCAGATACTCAGGCTTTCAGCATGGACTGTAGCGTATGCTGTGGTGTCATTATTCTGAGTTATGGAACTCGCTATCAATCAGGCTTTCCTTGAAATAGTTAGGCGAATATCCTTATTTGAAATGCTCGAGGGTCCCATATTTATCTATAATTCTTACTACTTTTTGCTGAAGTGATTCCTAAAAAGCTAATTCCGATTTCCTGACAACTAGGAGACTCGCCTGGCTTTGTCAAATTGCAGGCGTGCCGCGATATCGTCACCAAAGCGCCACATGGTGATTATCGATGCGCTCAGCACCAGCGCAATGGAGCCTAAAGGCGTGTCGTGGTCGTCTATGTCTGAGGTGTAGAAGATATTTAGTTCCCAGTCTTTCTTGTGAGCTTCGCCGGATTTGGCTACGGGATCCAGTGCTTCTCGGATGATCTCCTGGGATACATCGTGGGGGAACTTGTATTTCCCGCCGCCGGCGACACTCGAAACCAACGTCACCCGTGGGTCGATACGCTCCATTAGCTCGAGATTTACCCCCCGCTTAGAGTGAATCTTCCCCGAATAGGTAGACACATAGTTAAGCATCATTGTAGAAGGGGAAGCATATGGCAGAGACACGAAGGAAGTACACTAGGGAGTTCAAGATCGAGGCTGTTCGGTTGTTAGAAAACAGCGACAAGAGTGGCCGAGAGATCGAACGAGATCTCGGAATTGGCCGTGGTATGATCTATCGCTGGAGGCGAGAGCTCAGTGAGGAGAACATCCGAGCATTTCCAGGTCATGGGAATCCTCGAGATGAGGAGTTGTATCGTCTTCGCAAGGAGCTGGCGGAAGTCAAAGAAGAGCGAGACATTCTGCGAAAAGCACTGGCCATCTTCTCGAAGCCGAAGAGATGAAGTTTCGGTTTATGGAAAAGCATCGCGGATCCCACAATGTGGAGAAGATGGCCAGGGTACTTGAAGTATCACGGAGTGGGTACTACGCCTGGCGGATGAGGGCTCGTAGTGAGAGAGCTCGGTTTGATGAGGAGCTGCTGGATGAGATTTCACAGATCCAAGAGAATGTGAGGTATCGCTATGGCTCGCCGCGGGTTACAGCGGAGCTCAAGAGGCGTGGGTATGTGGTTGGACATAATCGTGTAGCTCGTCTGATGAGCGAGAATGGGCTTGGTAGGCGAGTGAGGAGGCGATTTCGATCGACAACGGATAGCAATCACGGTTTGGAGGTGGTAGAGGACCTGCTAAACCGGAAGTTTGATGTGTCATCGAAGAATAAGGCGTGGTTGTCAGACATAACCTACATAGCCACTTCTGAAGGATGGTTGTATCTGTGTGTGGTTATCGACCTGTTCTCCCGTAAAGTTGTTGGCTGGTCGATGAGTAGCAGGTTAAAGACCGATCTGGTTCTGCAGGCGCTCATGATGGGGTTGATGAGGAGAAAACCTCCGGAGGGCATGATCTTCCATTCAGATCGGGGATCTCAGTACTGTAGCCATGCGTTTCGTAAACGACTGAAAGAATTCCGATTGCGGCAAAGCATGTGCCGTAAGGGAGATTGTTGGGATAATGCACCGGCTGAATCGTTCTTCAAGACGCTAAAAGGCGAGCTGTGTGGGCATAGAG
>CAZLRN010000563.1:0-2657 GCA_964561715.1 uncultured Spirochaetales bacterium | reverse complement strand
TCATGGCGGGCTCTTTCAAAAAGTTCCGTGTTCCTCGAGCGACTTTCCTATCGATGACCCCTTTAAGATCCAGTTGAGCATCGATACCGGCATCCACTATGGATACATCGAAACCGCAGTGACGGGCCAGAACGCTGATAGCCGCTCCTCCGCCTACAAAATTGAGAACCATTTGGCACGTCACTTGCCGCGGATAGAGTGAGACTCCTTCCTCCGTAATACCATGATCCGCAGCGAAGACGAACACAGCTTTTTTCTCGATCGAGGGGGGCACACGGTCTTGAATCTCAGACAACTTGAGAGCGTATCGCTCCAGATTGCCAAGGCTTCCGACGGGTTTGGTAAGGTTGTCGAGATGATGCTGCATCAGCTCTCTGGCCGATTTATCCTTCGAGTTCTTCAATTCATCATCCCTTGATTTTGAGAGGAATGCCAGAGACCATAAGGTACACTTCGTCCATTTCTGTCGCGATCCTCTGGTTCGTCTTTCCCAATATCTCGTTGAAGCTTCTTACGCCAGGATCTGCTGGAATATTCCCCCAGCCCACCTCGTTGGTTACGATAACTGCGTTTTTCTTCAGAGTCGAAAGAAACTGCGATAGGATCTCTTCCCAGCGATCCTGCTTTCGATAGTGAAAGAGGTTGTTGATCCACATCGTCACACAGTCAAGAACGAGATTCTCCGCAACCGCCTTTTGAATCTCAACAGGTTCTTCTATGGTTTCGTAGCTTCCAGGCCTTTGATTCTTGTGAGCCTCTACCCGAAGCCTCATCTCCGTATCGAAAGGCACGGTGGTCGCAAGAAAGACCTTTGGGCCTCTGAAGCGTTCTTCTGCAATGCGCAGAGCGTAGCTGCTCTTGCCCGCTCGCACTCCGCCGGTGATAAGGATTTTCATTCCCAGTGACTCTTGAAAGGGATTAGTCTTGGAGCTCGACGTTCCAGTAAGCCTCGTCGAGAAAGTTTTTCCAAGAGGCATACTTTTTCTTGCTCAGATGCACCATGATGAGAGGGTTCAGCTTTGGTCTCACCGGTCTTCTGATAAGTTTCATGCCGGCTTCGCGAGGAAGTTTGTTTCCCTTTTTGATGTTGCAGCTTATACAGGCGCAGACAAGATTCCCCCATTCCTCTTTGCCACCCCGGGAGCGAGGTACAATGTGATCTAGGTTGAGATCCTTTGTCTTGAAGTGTTTGCCGCAGTACTGACATGTATTGTTATCCCTGTAGTAGATGTTACGTCGCGTCAGTTGTATTTTGCTGCCTCCGATCTTGTCGTAGTGCAGCACTCGAACGATTCGCGGCACTATAAGCGCCAAATTGGGCGTAAAGACCCATTCATGCTCCGGATCGTCTTCGACTAGCCTCTTATACTCAGACAGTTGGGCCCAGGAAGAGAAGTTGTAGGTAGCATAGTGTTCCCGATCGACCAGTATAACCTCAGCGGCTCTGTTGAAGAGCATAATGAAGGCACGCTTCGCCGTCGTGATATTGATGGGGCTGTAGAATTTGTTCAGTACCAGCACACTCGTGCCTAAAACGTCAACCATGGTCGCTCTCTTTATATCACAATCACATGACTTAGCAAAGCCTAACGGAAAAATTATCGCTTTGGAGCTGATAAGTTGATGCAGGTTCTTCTCCTCTATCTCGATCCCATGTATAATCTCATGAAAGCACCAGCAAAAACCGTCGCTCTAGTGTGCAGCTGCAGAGCAGCAGCGGCTTCGCAATCGCAGCCTAAGATGAGGGGAATATGTCCAAAGACACTGGCGAAAGAATTGGAGAAGGGCTTGTCAGAATCGGAGCCATGAAACAGGAAGAGGTCGATATCGTCCTCTCACGACAGAAGAAAGGAGACAAACGCCTCTTTGGAGAAATAGCCATCGAGTTGGGATATATAGACGACGAAGCCATAAGGCGCTACATCGAAAGCAAAAAATAGAAAATAAATCGCGGATTGCTCTGCAGCGTATCCGAGTCAGAGATCGACCTGCCCTGCAGTAAAAGACCGCCTGCAAAGCAGCGGTGCGCCGCAGCGCGGCTTCGAAACTGCAATGAACGAAACGTTTAGCATATTTGTTGAGCTTCCACTTGCTTTAATAATACATATATGATATATTTCAATAATGAATTATTTGACCAGTGTGGAGATAGTGCTCTTACAGCTCCTAGCAGAAAAGGCAGAGCTGTCGGGCTATGAGATCAATCACTTGGTCAAAGAGAGAGGCTACCGAGAATGGGCTAACATCGGCACGACATCAATCTACGTCGGCCTGGACAAATTGAAGCGCCGTAGCCTGGTAGATTTTCGTGTGGACACAAAAAAAAGCGGCCGGGGGCCGCTGCCCAACAAATACCGTATTAACGGAGAGGGGCTTCGCATCTTGAGAAGAGAAGTCTTGAGATGCCTCAAGGATGCCAATTCCCATCAGGATTGCTTCGATCTTGGACTGGCCGGCATTCCTCTTCTAGATAGGAATCAGACTATCGAAGCACTCAAAGAAAGAGCTGACGCCTTGAGAGTAGAGGGCCATCGCTTGAGGCAGATTTACTGGAACCAGGGCGGAGATGGCCTTCCGCTTGCGGTTCGAGCCCTTTTCGATCACAGCCAGCGGAAGCTCCAGCAGGAGCGAGATTTTGCGCTCGCTCTGATCGGAGA
>CAZLRN010000562.1:0-2666 GCA_964561715.1 uncultured Spirochaetales bacterium | reverse complement strand
ATTGAAGGAACAGGGAGCTATTCTCGACGGCACCCATTAGTGACAAGGGGAACAGTCCTGACTGTTCCCGTTTCGCCCAACTCCCGCCCCACATCAGTCTATCGGGTTCCCTCGGTTTTCTTATCTCGCAGACCGTGCAGGGCCGCAATGCTCTCCCGGAATTTGTTCGCGATCATGTTGAGCTCCGCACTGAACGCAATATATTGGATTCCCCAGTCAATCGCCCGTTCCACATCCTCGAGGGTGGCGCAGTACATCCCCGCTATCTTGCCGTGGGCGAGCGTGGCATCGGCAATTTTTTTAGCGATATCCAATACCTCTTTGCACCCGGTTTGTCCTGGCTTTCCAACCGCCTGGCTCAAGTCGCCGGGACCGATGAACAAAACATCCACTGCGGGTATGGCACAAAGCTCGACTAGCTGTTCGACCATTTCCAGTTGCTCCACCATAATCACACAGAGCAGCTCGTTGTTGGAGTAATCCAGAAACCCTTGGACATCGCAAAAGGTATACCGCGCCGCACGGGTAGTCGTGCCAAAGCCGCGGTGTCCAACTGGATAAAAGCGCATATTGTCGGCTGCGATTCTTGCGTCACCGGCGTTCTTCAGCCCAGGCACCTGCACGCCCTGGGCACCCCAAGTCACAGGCGTGCAGAATATGCTCCGCAAGCCCACTAGACACTCGAATCACCGCGTCCATGCCCACACCGTTGGCAACACGAACCGTATCCTGCATTTCGCTGTAGCTGAAAGTGGCGTGCTCGCCGTCTACAATGATAAAATCAAAGCCGGCGAGGCCGAGCATCTCGGTCAGGTGAGCGTTGTTGAACTTATAGAAGGTTCCGAAGAGGATTTCCCCTTCCTTCATCCTCCTTTTCAGCGTCTTCTTTCCGGGTAGAAGCATTCTGCCAACCTTTCTTATTTCTCGAAATTCTCGGGCTTGATGAAAATATCAAAATGCGCGCGGTCTTCTTTATTTGTTTCCGAGGTGGCAATCCTGCTCTCCAGCCGATAGTCACGCTTGGAATAGATCTTGGCGCCGATTCTATCGCTTTCCGCATCCGGCTTGTCAGGGCGTTTGGGGACAAAGACATCCAGATTGAGAACCGGCACGGTGCCCTTGGCGAGAATGTAATGCTCCGAATTCGGAGGCACCGCCATGATGCAGCCCGCCGTCATATAATGTGGCACTCCATCTACATAGAAATCGCATTCGCCCTGCATGATGAACACAAGCTGCTCATAGGAATGGCTGTGCGGGCCTGGCTCATGGCCTGGAGTCACTTCGCCCAGCGTGCTGGTCATTGTCTGTGCGCCCTGATAGGTGACAAACTTGATTCCCTTTCTCGAATGAGTCCATTCACATTTGGTCCAATCCAAAACCCTTGCTTCGGCCATAAAAAATCTTCTCCTTTGGTTTTAGTGTAAAATCTCTATTGCTATAATCTTTATTGAAGTGGATCCAACCTCGAGCCGCCCCCCTTACAAATGCCGGAGGATCCAAAATTACACTGCATGTTCTTGGAAGAGGTGTCAAGCAAAAAGCTTGACAGCACGTAAGAGCCGTGTTTTAGTTGAGCCAGGAGGTTTAGCAACGATGTATGTGCCACACATATTAGAGGGATGTTGCGACATGCACCTTCATGTGGCGCCCTCTTTAATTGCTCGAGTCGCCGATATCGTCGAGGTGGCAAAACAGGCACAGGATGCCGGCTACCGCGCAATAGTCATAAAAGATCACCACTGCAACTCGGCGCCTGCGGTAGACCAAGTGAAAAAACACCTTTTCAACGAGTCTGACTTGCAGATTTTCGGCAGTATCTCGCTGAACAACTCAGTGGGTGGTCTAAACAGCTATGTGGTCGAAGCGGCTATTGGATTGGGTGCGATGGTCGTGTGGATGCCAACGGTCTCAGCGGCCCAGCATATCAAGTTCCACGGGGGCGGAGGATCATTTCCCGGCACAACCGTGACTCTCCGAGAGAAGCCGATCGTACTTGTAGACGAAAAAGGTGAGCTAAAGCCGGAAGTGGAGGAAATCATCGGCATCCTCGCTCGCAACCCTCACGTGGTGTTGGCCACAGGCCACGGAACTGCGGAAGAGGTAAATGCGGTTGTGGAGAAAGCCGCAGAATTGGGTGTGAAGAAAATCATGGTGGATCATCCTACGTTCGGCCTGGGGGCTGCTCTTGAACAAATCAAGCATTGGGCATCGCTGGGTGCTTGGATCGAGAACTGCGGCACGATTTCCGACCCCAACAACGAACACGGAATTCCGGTAAAAGAAATAGCAGCACTGATACGGGAAATCGGAATCGATCGAACCGTCCTGTCGTCTGACTACGGACAACTCAAGTTCGGCCATTGTATCGAGGGAATGGATTTGTACTTGAAGAACCTGCAAGAGCAAGGATTCACGGTAGAGGAGTTGAAGCGGATGTCCGGAGACAATCCGGCTGCTCTTCTATCAATCTGACAGGGACGCGACTCTTTCTCGTGTGCAATTGGACCAACACCTCTGGGAGCTGCAAGTGAGAACCGGGATCAAACCTGCCGCAATTTGACTCCATGCGCCGCGAGCCTCTTCTGGAGTTTCGCTATCTCCACCTCCCGGGTGCTGATACTCTCCTTCGCCGCTATGGAGGCGGCTACTCCTGCTCCCTGACC
>CAZLRN010000561.1:0-2677 GCA_964561715.1 uncultured Spirochaetales bacterium | reverse complement strand
ATTTGGAATTGTTTCAGGTGTTCTCTTTGCCCAAGCTCCTGGAGACAAAGCCACTGGAGACGCCATCGTCACTATCGATAACAGCTATACGGATTGGCAGAGATTGCCCGCTTCAGCGAGCTTCTCCTCGAATTACAGCCCGGTTTTTTTCAGTCGCGAAAGGGCTGGTCAGAAGCAAAAACTGAGAATCGGGGAATCGCTCTATTGGAAGAGGGGAGGGACCTTAATCAGAGAGTTCAAGTCATACATGGACGAAACTTCCCTTTACCTTTATTTGGAGGTAAACTCCCCCTTTGCAGAAGAAACCTCCATCTACTGCTATCCCTACTCCCAGAGAACCAGGGGAGAGATCAATTATTTTACCATTGAGCTCGTACCTGAAGTGCGCCAACGAGCAGGGGGCGTGCTTCTGTGGGAAAAGGGCAGTAGCACGCCAAGGATAATAGGCAAGCTCAGAAGCAGTAGCATCAATCTTGAATGTGTTATCCCCCTGCGTGAACTGCCCGAAAACTTCATAACCGGTGATATCACGACTCTCTCTTGCGATCTCACTTCTTCTTACCACGAAGCGGTTTCGGGCATATACGAAGAGTTCTATTTCACCACACTCTACTTCAAGGATATTGTTAAAAAGGGAGAATCCTGATGAGGAATATGACACCGGTTCGAATTTTAAGGTAGGCAGATATTTTCAAACGTTAAATCGAATTGTTAGAACGTCACCGTCCTTCACTATATATTCTTTGCCCTCCAGGCGTAGTTTGCCAGCACTTTTAGCTTCGCTAAAGCCGCCGAGCTCTACAAGGTCGTTGCAACAGATCGTCTCGGCCCTGATAAAGCCCTTCTCCATATCAGTGTGCACCTTTCCGGCCGCCTCAACAGCCGGAGTTCCTTCGGGAATGCTCCAGGCTCTCACCTCATCTGATCCGACGGTCAGAAAGGTGATCAGATGCAGACTGGCATAGATGTGCCTCAAGAAACGGTTCTTTGCCGTTTCTTCAAATCCGAGGTCTGCAAGGAACTCCTGCTGATCTTCCGGAGCAAGTTGCGCTATTTCCATCTCCAAATCACCTCGAAGCTCAAAGAGGTCGACGTTGAGATTTTTTGATTCCTCCTCCAGAGGTCCGAGATTGACCGTTTTTTCGCCTTTGTTTGCCACAATTATGATGGGCTTGGCTGTAAGGAAACTGAAGCCAGAAAAGAGCTTGAGGTGATCCGGTGTGAGCGTGTCCTTCCCGATCAGCTTACCCTCTTCCAGATGTTCCGAAAGCTTTTCTAGGAGTTTGAACTCCCGCTCGATTTTTCTTCCCTCCTTAGTCAGCCTGTCCATCCTGTTTATGGCGATGGAATAATCACTGAATATGAGGGCATCCAGAAGGAATTTGAGATCAGCCAGAGGATCGATCCGATCCTTGGGATGGGGCACGCTTTGATCCTCGAAGGCCCTCAATACCACCGTAATGGCATCGGAGTGGCGCATCTCTGCAATACATGCCGGTGCGATTCCTCCTTGAGGCGTGAATTCGACGTGAATATCTTTGAAGCGTACAGAAGCGTAGACTTTCTTTTTGCGCTTAAAGAGCTCGAATAGCTTGTCGAGCCGCTGGTCCGGCACATCGATATCCGCAACGTTCACCTCTCTCTTGCCGCCTGTGTAGCCGGCGGTTTGGGCGCTGAGTCCGGTGAGGGAATTGAAAAGGGTGGTTTTCCCGGAAAGCGGAAGACCAATGATACCTGTTTCCATCTTATCTCAGTCATTATAAGTCTTCTTTCTCAAAAGCTTCAAGATGCGGAATTGTCCGGTATCTTGACATCGGCAACCTCATAAAGTAGATGTATTTCAAAGGGGTCGAGGGAGGAGTCTGTGCAAACAAGATTTTACTGCGAGAACTGCGGCAAGGATGTACCCTTTAACGCAGAGATTTGTCCAACCTGCGGCAAGGTTTTCAGCGCTGTTAAATGTCCTGTTTGTCTCTACGAGGGAAAAGCGGGGGCGTTCCTGCAGGGATGCCCCAAATGCGGATATATGAGTCCACAGATCGACGGATTGCGTTCGAGCCCCGCCGGTTCATCCGGCTCACCTCCATTCGAAAAATCGATACAAGGCAACAGGGCTCGCCCCGAAGGTAAAAAAAACGATCGTGAAAAGTCGCGTCTCTTACCCCGGTGGATTTACAGCGGGACTGTAATTATGCTTCTGGTTGTCCTGCTCATCCTGCTCGTTGTCCTATTCCGAAGCTGGTAGCATGCCCTTCTATCGACTCAGTACAGAAATCCGATTCCGCCCCCTGCCATGACATACCAATCCGAAAGGGACTCGATCTCGGCTCCGACTGCGAGCGAGACAAAGAGCTGCGTTTGCGGAATCAGCCAATGGACCTCGCCGCCTATCTGAAAGGGCACATCGATAAACAGGCCTTCCGAGAATGGCACGGTCCGCATGGAAACCGATACTCCTGCCATGAGGAATTTCAGATCCAGCAGCAGACCGCTTCGCAGATAGAACCAACTCTCAACCGTTAACTCGTCGTCGTAGCCGGAGTCATAAGTCACCTTATAGGGAGACAGGATCCATTCGGGAGCCAGTATAAAAGAGACTGGACCGTAGCTGATCTGAGTTGGCATGCCAACTGAAAAACCGGTGAAATTGGCGAAGGTATCCGTCCCTGTGTTAGCC
>CAZLRN010000560.1:1870-2684 GCA_964561715.1 uncultured Spirochaetales bacterium | reverse complement strand
TATCGCCGAAGAGCTGCTTCACGAATCGATCCGCTATGGACACAGCACGCTTCCGGAAGAGTGGCACGAGGGCGGAGATTTCAAGAACACGGTCCAGAGGTATGAGACTCGATTCAATCCGAATGGATTCGTGCTTGCGCTGGACGAGCTCGTGCGCAGGGAAGGCATCGATGTGCTTTTCGACTCTGTTTTCTCCCGTCCCGTTATGAAGGACGGAGCCTGTGAAGGCGTAGTGGTCGAAACAAAGGGGGGACGCCTGGGCTTCGAGGGGCGGATTGTCGTGGATACGACCGGCGATGCCGAGGTGTTCGACAAGGCAGGGGCTCGTTGTGTCAATGGGGATAATTGGTTGAGCTACTACGCCTATGTCACCAGTCTAGAGGATGCCAGAAAGGCGGTCATGGAGGAGGATATACGCCATGCTGTCCGATACAGGCACTGGGGTGCAAACCGGTTGGGGAAAAGGGCCCCCGCGGGATCGAGAAAATACACTGGCCGTGATGCCAGAGACATAAGCGAGTTCATCATGGATGGAAGGCGTCTGGTGTTGAGCGAGCTTGCCTTTACAGACCCCAAGGACAAGGCTCTGGTCGCTCTTCCCGCAATGGCCCAGCTCAGAACCGTTAGGAGAAACGAGGGGTACTACGTGCTGAAAGAGGGAGATGCCAATAAGCATTTTGATGATTCTGTGGGAAGCATCAGTGATTTCGACAGGCCCGGGCCTCTATACGAGATTCCCTACCGCACGCTGATTGCTGAGGGCATACACAACATCATAACAGCCGGTAGGAGCATCGCTGCCGAGGGCGAAGCC
>CAZLRN010000560.1:0-1860 GCA_964561715.1 uncultured Spirochaetales bacterium | reverse complement strand
GGGTGATCCCGCCCTGCGCCCTCACGGGTCAGGCGGCCGGAACAGCAGCGGCCGTGGCCATTGAGCAGAGCTGTTCCCTCGAGGATGTTCCGATAGCGCTTCTGCAGAAGCGACTCGAGGCATCTGGGGTGATGATCCATTTTTAGAAAAGGAGTATAATTTTGCGAAGCAGCGGCTGCGGTCGAAATCGAGATAGGGCAGCAGGCCTCAAAAAATCAGCAGATGCGCTTCAAAGCATTGATTTAAATAAGAGAGTGCTATACCTTAGCATATAAATAAGAATTAAGACACGGTCAAAAAAAACTGGGAAGGTTCCATGAAAATACAGCGACGCTTCACAGAGAAGGGGGAGTCCCCCTACGGAGATATCGCTTTCGAAAGCCGGGTTTCGGAGATCAGGGATGCTGGGGGAGAGGTGATCTTCAGGCAGGAGAATGTGAGGGTTCCGGCTTCGTGGTCGCAGATTGCTACCGACGTTCTCGCCCAAAAGTACTTTCGCAAAGCCGGTGTGCCAAACAGCAACGGCAAAGGCGGCAGCGAAACGGATGCGGAACAAGTCTTTCACCGGTTGGCCTATACATGGACCGAGTGGGGCAAACGATACGGATATTTCTATTCCGATGATGACAGTGCGGCTTTTTATGATGAACTGTGCTTTATGCTCGCCGCTCAGATTGCCGCTCCCAACTCACCTCAGTGGTTCAACACAGGGCTCTATTCCGTGTATGGAATAAAAGGGCCTCCCCAGGGCCATTTCTACGTTGATCCGGACACTCAGAAGATGACCAGGTCTTCCAGTGCTTACGAGAGACCTCAGCCTCACGCCTGCTTCATCCTGGATGTAAAGGATTCCCTCCTGGAGGAGGGAGGAATCATGGATCTGGTTACTCGTGAAGCCCGGATATTCAAGTATGGTTCGGGAACGGGAACCAACTTCTCGCGGCTTCGCGCCAGGGGGGAGCCCCTAAGCGGCGGTGGACTCTCAACTGGCCTGATATCTTTACTCAAAATCAACGACCGTTCGGCTGCAGCGATCAAAAGTGGAGGCACGACGCGCCGGGCAGCCAAGATGGTAACACTGGATGCCGATCACCCTGATATCGAGTCGTACATCGACTGGAAGGTGGAAGAAGAGCACAAAGTTGCCTCCATGGTAGTCGGAAGCAGGATTCTAAAAAAGCACACGCAAGCGATTTGGGAAGCTTCTCGCTCGGGCACCGATCCCTCCGAGAATGCTCGCCTCGCCGAAGCAGTGAAGAGGGCCCTTGCCGACGAGATCCCGACCAACTACGTCTACCGCCTGCTTCAGCTGACAAGTCAGGGAGTGGAGCCGGAACAACCCAAGGAGTACACAGCGGACTGGGAAGATGAAGCATACGGGACGGTGAGCGGGCAGTCGTCTAACAACTCAGTCAGGCTCACAGCCGAGTTCATGAAGGCTGTTGCTCAGAACGCCGAATGGCCCCTCTTGGCACGTACCTCCGGTAAAATCAGCAAGACCATTGATGCCGAAGACCTCTGGGACAGGATCGCTCTCTCAGCGTGGCAGTGCGCCGATCCGGGAATTCAATTCCACTCCACGATCAATGAATGGCACACTTGCATCGCCGACGGAGAGATAAGAGCCTCCAATCCCTGCTCGGAGTACATGTTTCTCGATGACACGGCCTGCAACCTGGCCTCCCTCAACCTGATGAGGTTCTATGATACGGATACGGGCCGCTTCGATGTGGAAGCCCTGCTGCATGCGATCCACATCTGGACGATCGTGCTGGAGATCAGCGTACTCATGGCTCAGTTTCCAACACCGGAGATTGCCAGGAGGAGCTACCTGTTCCGCACCCTGGGTCTGGGCTACGC
>CAZLRN010000559.1:0-2687 GCA_964561715.1 uncultured Spirochaetales bacterium | reverse complement strand
CTCAACAGAGAGGTAAACGCTGCCCGACCTGTGAATATCAAGGTGCTGCCCCGCGAGCAGGCCTTTGAGATACCGGATCTGATCCGCACAAAGATCAATCTTCTACCCTCCGGAATAAAAGAAGTGCGAGTTGTGGAGATCGAGGGTCTCGATATTCAGGCCGATGGAGGGACCCATGTTGCCAATACCCGGGAGGTTGGAGCTATTCGAGTAGCCGGATACAAGAGCAAGGGCAGGATAAACAAGAGAATCGAGCTCGAAATCGGCGAATAGCGGTACCGGCAGGATTTTATGGTTAGTTTCCGCACTAGTCGAACAGGACGCCGGGATTTAGGGTGCCGCGAGAATCCCAGAAAGCCCTTACGGTCTTCATCTTGTCGATTTCCTGATCCGAGTACTGTATCTTCATGAACTTCTTCTTCAGTTTGCCGATTCCATGCTCGCCGGCAACACTGCCGTTGGCTGCCACCGCTCGTTCGGCAAAGAGGCTGTAGAGCTCCAGGCCCCTCTGCCGTTCCTCTTCGCTGCGGGGGAGAATGTTTATGTGCACATGCCCGTTGCCGATATGGCCGAAGAGGCAGAATTCGAGCCCGGCCTCGCTCAGAGTCTTGCGGTAGAGATGCAGGATTTCAGGAAGGGCGTCGTCCGGTACAGCCATATCTGTACCAATTTTGGTGAGGCTCGACACCTCCCTCTTTCTCGATCCAATGATGCTGTTGATTCGCTCCGGAAGGGCGTGCCGGAACTTTTTCATCGCTTCGAGGTCCTGCTGAGAGAAGCCGGCCCAGGTCGCTTCGATGTCGATGCCATGCTCTGCGAGTAGCTCTGCCAAACCCTCGTAGATCGCTTCGAGCTCGTCCTCACTTTCGTGTCGTAACTCCAGATAGAGAACCCCACGAATTTCGGGTGGTAGATCGGGAACACCGCTGGAATCACCCTGCTCTCTTTTAAACTCTCTTAGAATCTCAATCGACCGGCTGTCCATGTACTCGAGAGCCAGGGGTTTGATGAGAGCTGACTGTTTTAAGTCGTGTACCAGGGCCGTGCAGTCGTCATCGGGAAGAAAAATCGTGGTGTAGAGATTGCCCTTTGGCAGGATATCCAGTATGAGATCGATCTCCGTAATGATTCCAAGCGTTCCTTCGGCCCCTATAAAAAAGTCAATAGGATCCATGTCCTGGCCCAAGAAATAGCCGGCTGTGTGTTTTGTGAGCGGAATGGGGAAATCAGGGACGGTCAGTGATCGGGGTTCACCCTCTTGCGCGGCAAGCAAAATCTCGCCATTTACAGCCCCTTTCTCTCCACGCTTGAGGCGCAGTATCCTGCCGTCGGCGAGCACCACGGTGAGAGCCTCAACCCATTGGCGGGTGGGGCCGTAGAAGAGAGTGCGGGCTCCGCTGGCATTTGTCGCTGCGGTCCCGCCGAGGCTGGCGGTTGTCTCCGTCGGGTCGACGGGGTAGAAGAGCCCCGAAGGAGGGGCTTGGTCGGTTTGTTCGTCGTTGCTCTCTTCGCGATCCCGTAATCGGTATTCACGGTGCCGGAGCACTCTCTGCAGCTCCTCAACGGTTGTGCCCGCAGCAACGGAAACGGTCCATTTTTTCAGTGAGGTATCGAATTGCACTACGGGATCAAAGCGAAGCTCCTCGAGGGAGATGAGATTTGCCGAGTCCTGCGGAGCCGCTCCCCCTACAATGCCGGTTCTGGCTCCAGAGATGGTTACCTTTTCGCCCCGCTCTCTGATCTGCGCCATGGCAGAGCACACTTCCAGGGTCGTTCTGGGAAAGTAGATTCGCTTAGGGTAGGTGCCCTGGAGTCGTGACTCGTCAGTTGTGTATTGGCTGTAGCCCTCCTTGATCATCTGTGAATCGCCCACACAGGGACAGGTCACACCATTTAGGTTCGGCGTTGTAGGGGTGAGTACGTTGTCCATTTCTACTCTATTCTGGAGGATAAGCCAAAATAAGATCCATGCCGGCCTCCGATGTGAAGGTAAGCTTGTCGGTCTGGGCCGGAACGAGAAAGCGATGCCCGAAAGCGAGATCAGTCGAATCTTCCCCCCTGCTCTCCACCCTTCCTGAACCTCCGGTGACAATGGCGATATAGAAACCCTGTGCAGATTTTTCGATGGAGCCTTTGACAGAAAGTCGGGAGACGGAGAAGTATCGAGTCAGGCGATCATCGATCAGGCTCATTTCAGCGCTGTCGGCGTTGAAGCGCTCTATTTCCCGTGGCCGTGCAAAGAACCGCTCCCGCACGTCCTGCACTGTGAGGCGATTGTAGTCGAACATCGACAAGGCGAAATCCACGTCCCGGCCCATGAAGCGAGCCTCTTTTGGCAAGACATACTCTCCGCGTTCGAACTCGATGCGGACCACCAGATCGGTAGGCTCCATGATCTCGATCATAAACACCCCTTCCCCAATCGCATGGGGAAAGCCACCAGGAACAAGAAATACGTCACCGGGCTTTACGGGTATTCTCTCAAAACAGCTTTGAATGTACTCTACGTCCTGCTCTACAATCGCTCGGCCTAGGTCTTGCTTTTTGGGGGGATTCTGAAATCCCATAAGGATGTAAGGCTCGTCCACTTCGTCCCGGGTCTGAAGAATAACGTATGCTTCTGTTTTTCCGGCGTTGCTGCGGGCACAACCGTTGAGGAGCTGCAGAGAGTGCTCCGGCACCGTGAA
>CAZLRN010000558.1:0-2687 GCA_964561715.1 uncultured Spirochaetales bacterium | reverse complement strand
GCTGGAAGAAAACGGCCAGCTCGAAAAAAGCGAGGACTATCCCTTTTACGATCAAGTCATTGAAGCGTGGCAGCAGGCGGTTGGAAATCTGACAGAAGTAGAATGACAAGATGCTCAGCAATGCCGGACGGAAGTGGCGAGGGGCAGACTCCGGCGATGCGGTACCGGTGTTGGCGCCCAGAGGTTGATTCCAGAGTCTCATCAATGTCATATTTCTTGGGAAGTGAAAAAAACCGGACGTCGCAAAAGCTGGCAACTAAAGGTCGAACTAGCTGGAACCTGGCCTCCGGTCTGGAGGCGGATGCTGGTATCGGAAAGCATCAATCTTTTAGAGTTGCATGACGTTATCCAGGCTGTCTTTGGCTGGCAGGATTATCACCTGCACGAGTTCGAGATTCGCGGATTAAGGTATGGAGATCCGGCAAACGACGAGTACGGCGAATGGGACATGCAGGACGAAGAGAAGATCAGGCTTCGCGAGATCGGCCTGGTCGAGGGAGAGAGCTTCTCCTATGTCTACGATTTCGGCGATAATTGGCGGCATACAATTAAGTTGGAGCGAATTCGACCCGCCGCAAAGGGAACGAGACTGCCCCGGTGTCTGGCCGGGGAGCGTGCCTGCCCGCCTGAGGACGTCGGCGGGATCGGAGGATATGCAGGCTTCCTCGAAGCTCTCGCCGACGCGAGTCACCCGGAACACCAAAGTTATCTGAGGTGGATCGGAGGCGCCTTCGATCCCGGAGCCTTCGATCTGGAGGATGCCGATGCACGCCTGGCAGAACGTGCCCGGGAGAGACGTGCCGGAGAGTGGTGGGTTCCTCCAAATGGTGGAGGAACCGCGACGGGGCAGTTGTTCGACGAATCCGAAATGAGGAGAGAGTTTTCGGCCCAAGACGATAAAACGGCCCGAGAAGCGCCTCTTCGTCGGGACGTCCTGACCCTTCTCTCCTACTTGCGGGATAATAAGGTGACAGGAACATCGTCAACAGGGAACCTCCCGCTCAAAGCGGTGGCGGAGATATCTTCGACCTTTGTCGATCCTCCTGACCTGGAGATAAAGGTCGGGAAAATGGTTTTTCGCATTCGAAGCGAATGGGAAGTGTGGCCCGTTTACCTCGCTCACAACCTGGCAAATGCCGCAGAGCTGATCGAAGGTGGCTTGGGGCGCCGGTGGCGATCGACTCAGCGGGGCGAGAGGTTCCTCTCCAGCAGTGCTGCACTCCAAGTGCTCACACTTCTTCACACCTGGTGGTACAGAGTAGACTGGATCATCGCGGTTCGATTCGACATCTTTGGAGACCTGCTCTCGCCTGCCGTCCCGAAAGTTGCCCTGTCTCTACTCAGAGCGCTTCCCGTCGAGCAGCCCGTGCGGTTCGAATCTTTCGTCGAACGGTTTATCGAAGAGTCCGGCTGGAGTTGGAGCCCCAATGATTCGGACACCACTCTTCGTCGGATCCGTCGTGAGCTGACTGGCATGCTGGTGGATCCTCTGGAGGGGTTGCGTGTGCTTTCCTCCGAACGTGAAACGGAGGGAAAGCCACCTTTCGAATTGACCAATATACAATCCTTTTTTGTCACCGATTTCGGCCGAGGTATGCTCGAAGCGCTGAGACAGAACACTAGCAGCACTTTATCGCAGTATTAGCTAACGAAGATGCTGCGATAAAAATAACCCTGAGTGGTTAACGCCGCCCAGGGCTAGTTCAGGGTTAAAGTCCCGTCTTCGGCTGTTACGTTTGCCAGGGGTCGATCAACACCAAACCGTTATTCTCAAAATCCTTAGTATTTCGGGTTGCAAAGTCTGCGCCGGAAACACGGCAGATCGCAGCGATTTGTGCATCAGGCATTGTGATAGGAGATCCTAGCCGCTCCCGTTGAATCACGATGTCGGCATACTCAATCGCGGCAAATCGATCGAAGGGGAAGATGCGACCAGAGAAATACTCATCGAGTATAGCAGTCGCTGTATCCAGTAGCTGCCGCGTCTTTTTTCCTTCCGGGAGGATGGGTATGCGGCCTGTGCTTTTGCAAGGCGAGCGCACCAGGCTCGGTCGTTAAGCCTTACTGCCTTCAAGGTGGCGCCGCATGGACTTCATCCAAAGGAGGCCTTCAGAAGGCGGACCCTGTGGATGGTCAAACACTGCTCTCTAGCTAGCGGTGCTGTTTCCCGAAAGCCCCTACGACGGGAAGTGGGGTCCAGGTTCCCCCCAATCCGGAGGAAGGAAGGCTGTGCAATGATGAAGGGTGAGAAAGACTTCCTTCCAAAGATCAGCCTGTTCTCTGACGGTGAAAAGAAGAGCTGTGAGGATGAGCGAGATCCTGCCATTGAGATCAAACCGGTAGCGGGAAGGAGGTGAGAGTACCTGGCATACTGCCACTCGGGCTTTCTCGATGCCACGTTCTCGGCGTATTTTAAGGACAAGATCCGTTTCAAGAGCGAAGCTCTTTTGGATGTGCTTGCCAGCGGAGGTGAGAAAGAGAAAGCTGTGAGTTGAGAGGAAGTCGGGCCTGGCGCCAGGAGCCTCACGGCGTCCTGGTTACGCTGAAAAATCAACGTTAACAGAGTAGGATCTGTAGACGCACCTATAGATTTCCCTCACCCCCTCTGTTTATCTTGCTCCCCCTTCTGCTTTATTTCGCCTTTCCCCCTTATCCAAGATTATTTCTTATGTTTTTAAAGCCAGAAC
>CAZLRN010000557.1:0-2688 GCA_964561715.1 uncultured Spirochaetales bacterium | reverse complement strand
GGCTGCGACGTGGCCGGCTGAGGCCTACGCGGCCCGCCCACAACCCAAACAATTTAGCCTATTTTCTGTATGCGGCCAACTGCTTGCAGAGCATGCTGCTTGCAGAGCATGCTGCTTGCAAAGCATGCTGCTTGCAAAGCAAGCTGCTTGCAAAGCAAGCTTGTGGCAGTTACTTCGCAAAATCTTGTTGAATAAGCAAAATTTTTCTCCATAATTGCACAATTCATGCAAATAATTGATTCACAGGAAAATGCTCTTGGGAGAATAGTAGCGGATCGCTAGGGTGAGGGCTCGAACGGACATGAGTGCGACAAATCCCCACCAAACCCCGGGCAGTCCCCATCCCATGGGCAGGGCCAGAAGCGTCACGGCTGTGGAGACCACGGCGGCCAGAACCATGGCTTTGGCCAGGTAGTTGAATAGCCCTGCTCCCATGAAGACCCCGTCCCAAACGAACACAACGGCGTTGAAGGGTTGCGTAAAAACAATATAGGCGTAGATGGACATGATCGCACTGATCACATCGGGATCGTCCGTAAAGATCCTAATCAGAAGAGGTCTGAAAATTACGAAGAGAGCGCTCAAAACCAGCCCGATCGTCACCCCCCAGAAGAGCGCTCTGTTCGAGATGGCTTTGGCCGTTCGCTCGTCTCCCGCTCCGCGATAACGCGCCACAAGCGCCTGGCAAGCTATGGCCATGCAGTCTATCACCTGTGAGAAGAAGAGGCGCAGTTGGGAGCCGACCTGATGGGCCGCCACGGCGAGAACGCCGATTCGCGTGGCCACCGCCGTTGCAAGCGTCAAAGTCCCCACGAGAGAGAGGGTGCGAACAGAGAGGTTTCCCCCTACCTTGAGCAGGGGCAGCAACTCGCGAAATCGGGGAAGCCTGAGGTGAATACCCATTTGACGGCGCCTTGTGACTAAAAGCAGGAGCAGAAAGCATCCGGCACCGCTCCACTGGGCGATAAAGGTGGCCAGGGCAGCTCCCGACAATCCCCATCCAAAGGTAAAGATAAAGATCGGATCCAGGACGAGGTTTACGAGATTCAAGGCGATTGTGATGAGGAGGGGAGTGCGGGTGTCCTGGTAGCCGCGGAATATGCCGTGACCGGCTGTGATGAAGAGCACAGCCGGGGCAGCCAGGGCTCGGATGCGAAGATACTTCAGGGCTTCAACCTTGAGGTCATCGGTCGCTCCCATGGCAATCACGATGGGACGGGCAAAGGCTTCGAGCAAAGCGGCGATGGCTAGACCCATCAGCGCTGCCAGAGTCACCCCCTGAAAGGCAATCTGCCCCGCCTGCTCGAGATCCCCCTTGCCGACTGCCATGCCCACCATTGGCGTGATTCCGAAGGCTAGAAAGCTGAAAATCGCAAAAGTGAGCCCGAAGATCGAGGCGTTTACGCCCAGGGCCCCCAGGGCCAGAGCCCCCAGCCTTCCCACGAATGCTGTGTCCACTAGGGTGACCAGGGGATCCGCTGCGAGGGTTCCCAGTGCGGGGATAGCGAGTCTGAATATCTCTCGGTCAAAACGGCTTCTGATGTTAATGGGGCCCACTATAGCATTTTGTTCAATTCTCGGGTATCGTCGTTTTGGCGCTCGAATGGCCGGCATATCTGTATTGGGCGGGCAGAAGGAAACCACCAAGATGAAGGGATACGTTCAGATATACACAGGAGAGGGCAAGGGGAAAACCACCGCCGCTTTGGGGTTGGCCCTCCGCGCCGCCGGAGCAGGATTAAGAGTGTTCATCGGCCAGTTTATGAAAGGGAAAGACTACTCGGAGCTCAAATCCCTTGCCCGGTTCGAGGATTCGATAACGCTCGAACGCTTCGGAACTTCGCATTGGGTCAGCACTCAGCCGACAGAGGAGGACCGCAAACGGGCGATGGAGGGTCTGGAGCGGGCAAAGAGCGTGCTCAGTAGCGGCGGGTACGACGTCGTCATACTCGATGAAATTCTCGTGGCACTCCACTTCACCCTTATACCCCTGGAGGAAATCATCGAGTTGATGGAGTCGCGCCCCGATGAAGTGGAGCTTGTGCTGACCGGACGCGGCGCTCCGGAGGATTTGATCCGAAGGGCGGATCTTGTTACGGAGATGAGGGCGGTCAAACACTACCACTCCCGCGGTGTGTCAGCCCGTGCGGGCATCGAGCAGTAGGCAGCAAGGGCATCGAGCCAAAGACGGCATTGAGCCAGAGTCGTCATCGCAACAAGGTGCTATCTAGCCAGCGCGGCTCGAGCGCACTTTGTAGTCTAAGCGACTTTACAAACATGACAAAAAGTATAAACTTCATGACGTAATTTTTAGGAAACGGAATAGATTGGTGACAGACTCTTCCAGGATCCACATCATAGCCTGCGGCGTGCTTCGTATCGACCTCGAGGCGGCGATTCGAGATGTCGGGCTCGAGGTCTCTTCTCAGTTCCTGCCGGGGGGGCTTCACTCCCGCCCCCAGGAGCTTCATCGCAGGCTACAGGAAGCAATCGACAAAGCGTCGGAGGGTTCCGGCGTCGATCGGATCGCAGTGGGATACGGCATCTGTGGTTTGGGCTCGGTGGACATCCACTCTCGGGACATACCGCTGGTGATCCCTCGGGTTCACGACTGCATCGCCCTTTTTTTGGGATCCGATGCCGCTTACCGTCGTGAGTTCGGCCGTTACCCCGGCACCTACTATGTTT
>CAZLRN010000556.1:0-2698 GCA_964561715.1 uncultured Spirochaetales bacterium | reverse complement strand
GATGCTACGGTTACGCAGCAGCTGCCATGCCACAAGCTGCTATGACGCAATAAACTGCGGCAACGGAGCAGCTGCGGCAACGTAAACGAAGGGCCTATTCTACCGGATAGCCGGCCCCCTCCCAAGCGGTCCAGCCCCCATCCATGTTGAGCAGGTTTTTGTAGCCCAGCTTCTTCAGGCTCTGGGTTGCCAGAGCGCTGCGCCCGCCGGTCTTGCAGTTGAGGACGATTTTTGCATCCTTGTTCTCTTGGACTTGAGCGCCGATCCTGAACTCGACCAATCCTCGAGGGATGTTGACCGCGCCGGGGATATGCCCCATTTTGAATTCGTCGGGCTCTCTGACGTCGACAAAAAGGTATCCACCCTTGTCAAAGAGCGCCTTGGCTTCGGCCACCGTAATGCTGGTTATTTCCGCCTTTGCGGCAGCAACCAGATCACTGGGTGTCAAATCCTCTGCCAACAGCAGCCCGGTGCTCAGCACCAGGGAGAGGATGACCAATGAAACGATGCGTTTGTGCATGAGAATTCCTCCTTGCGGTTATAGTTTTTGTTGAAATTACATCGTTCGAAACTCAGTTTTTCCCCGGAATCATATCCGGAGGAACGATTACTTTTTGGTTGGCTTTGAGGTATTCAGGCTCGACATCACTCTTCTGGAGAAAGAGCTCTGCATTTCCGTGGCAGCTATTACAGGTTTCGTTCTGAGGAGTCTTCCTACTGATCGTATGGGGTGTAGCCATTTTCCACGTCGGCAGGCTGTCGAACCGCGTCAAGGCACCGTCAATATAATACTTAAATGTGTCCTGGTCGATGGGAACATGCCTCAAAACAACGAATTTCTCCGGCCGTCTCTCCGAGGGTACCGGATTCAAACCTATTTTGAAATTCATAACAGACGATTTGGTTTTGAAATAGGCCAGGCCCTTGGCATCGGTGCCTACGTGGCAGGAGTAGCAATTCTTGTAGGGCATAGCGTGGCACACCTGGCAGCTCAACCTATTCCTGTGCAGGTTATGCTGAAGGGCATTGGCAGCCTTGGAATCATAGATGCCCTCGTGACAGCTTCCGCATTGCGGGCTATTAGCGACCTCGTAGCGGTTGTCGTATTCGACACCATCCCCGTGCATTTCGTCGCCGGTGTGGCATTTTGTGCATTTGAAATATTTCTGTTTGTGAATGTCCGGCGGGATTCCTTCGTTCTTGCCAAAATACTCCCGGTCTACACGACTGCCGTGACATGCCGTGCAAACGGTATTCATGGGAGGGGTTTTCTGAAACCGATGAGCGCCCAGCAATCCGCCCTCGACCTCCCGGGGACGGCTGATGTGGCACTCCCCGCAGCTGCTATGGCAGGACATGCAGTGTCGTCCCATGGCCATATCCACCTTCTCGCGGACTGTCCTGTCACGACTTAAGCGCATATCGATCGTTTTTTTGTATGAAGAGAGGGTCGCATGAAGGCTGCTGGAATACCTCTTAGCGATATCGGCGTGACACATGCCGCAGGATTTGGTGGGATCCGGAAAGGAGGGATCCTTTGCCAATCCCTCGTGGGCGGTCTTCCAGTTCGAATCGGATGGATTTCCGCTGTGGCAGTTCTGGCAGGCAATGCCTCCGTGAATCGGGTCCTCCTTGAGATAGTCGCTGTCTACAAAGATCTTCTCGTGGGGAGCCAACTGCTCCACGTCACCGCCGCCTCACCCTTCGCCAGAGGTTTCCGCAGAAACCGCTGGCTTCACGGCGGTTTTGGCGATCTCACGCGTGATGGTAATGAGCTTTCTCGGGCTCGTGTGGCAGTCGATACACTGGTTATCATCTGCCCAGAGCTTCACGACCCCACCGAAAAAGAAAAGCATCACGATGCAAAACACCATCAAACATGCTACACCTCTCAGAGTTCGCACGCGTGTCCCTTCATCCTTTCTGTATCGGATGGCTCTTTATAGCTCATGCCGAGCAAAAAAGTCAAGTCGAGAATTCGATTGGAATCCTGATAATTTATCGGCCCTCTGGGGAGCGTAAGAGCGATCGTCCCTGCTCGGTGATGATGCGCCTGTCCCCCAAACGCTCGATAATGCCTTCGCTTTCATACTGAGCCAGAAGGAGAAGACATGTTCTGCGATTCCCCTCGACCGGATCACGGAACTCGGCCACCGTCGAGCCATCGGTCATATCGGATAGCTGCTCGAGGAGCTTCGATGGACTCGACGAAATGATCGTGGAATGGAGGACATGATCGTTGATTATAAGAATACTGCCTCTATCCTCGATGAAACTGGGTTAGCATCTCTAAGATGGTCCCCTTTATTCCCTCCTGATCTTCGGATTTGATAAGGAGCGCATCGTCGTTGGATCGATAGATCACAAGCCTCTCGGCCGAGGATGATGCTGCCTGTACAATCTCAGTAGCGGAGAAATTCAGATCTGCCGCTATCCCTTTAGCACTGGCGGCCCGCCTCTTCTCTTCTGGATGGGTATCGTAGTTGATCCCGGTTGGTGCCTCGATCAGAGCTGTCTTGCCATGGTCAATATGACCGGCTGTTCCCATGATTACATGTTTTATTTCAGTGCATCCGGCGCGTCAGCCATTTCTCCAAGCGCTGCGGTGACAGAGCGAACGATTATAGCGAGGTCGGCCTCATCGAGGGCCAGCACGTCCAGGAGCAGCTCTCCCTTGCGCAGAACTCCTATCACGGGC
>CAZLRN010000555.1:0-2736 GCA_964561715.1 uncultured Spirochaetales bacterium | reverse complement strand
ACCGGTCCCCCCATTCTATATCAAATCTGTCTCATATGTGTCTGAACGAAATCAATCCCGTATCTCACCGGGGAGAGCCCCTGCGAGTAGCGTTATGCAAGCTCTGCCCCACGCCACATTGCCAGAAACGTCGGGGCTATGATTTTTTGATAGCTTGGAGCTGGAAGAGGATTAGGTGGTTTGCTTCTCGTCTTCTGCTTCAGCCGTATCAGCCTCCGCTGCTGCAGTCTCGGCTGCTTCGGGCTGCTCTGCAGCATCGGCTGCCGGGCTCGGCCGCCCACCGGCGTCGGCTGCCGCTTTTTCGACTTTTTCTTTCTTTGCTCTTTTTTTCTTGGCCTTTGGTGCCTTTTTATCAGCTAGCTCAAGGAAGACCGTTTCGGCGCTATCCCCGAACCGCTGCCCCAACTTGATAATTCTCGTGTATCCTCCGGGTCTATCCGAAAACCTTGGCCCGATATCGGTAAAAAGCTTGGCAAGCACGCTCTTATCCCATAATCGCTTGGCGATGACGCGTCGGTTGTGCACAGAATCGACTTTAGCGCGAGTAATCATCTTTTCTGCAAACCGTCTTACCTCTTTCGCCTTGGTTTTGGTGGTTTTTATCCTTTCGTGCTTGAAGAGAGAGGTTATCATGTTTCGCAGCAAGGATTTCCTGTGACTGGCTTTTCTATTAAGCCTATTTATACCGATTCTATGTTTCATCAACCTCTTCCTTTTTCAACTTTTGTATGTTCTGCAGCTTGAGATGCGAGTAGTCCTTCATTCCCAAACTGAGACTCCACTCGCTGAGCTTCTCCTTTATCTCCTGGAGAGATTTTTTCCCGAAATTGCGGGTTTTGACTATGTCCTCTTCCGTTTTTCTAGTAAGGTCGCCAATTGTCCTTATATTGGCGTTCTTGAGGCAATTACTGGACCTCACAGAGAGCTCAAGCTCCTCCACCGGGGTTTCCAGGAACCTTCTCAGCTGCTCATCCTCATCGCTGAGATCCTCATCCCCCGTGATCTGATCCTCGTCGAAATTGATAAAGATGGTAAAATGATCCTTAGCTATTTTTGACGCCTCCGCCAGTGCGTCCTCAGGAGAGATGCTTCCATCCGTCCAAATTTCAAGGACAAGCTTGTCATAGTCGGTCCTCTGCCCAACACGGGTGTTTTCCACATTGTACTTGACCTTGACGATTGGAGAGAAGATAGCATCTACCGGAATAGTGCCGATCACTTCGATATATTTCTCGTTTCTCTCGGCCGAAACATATCCCCGGCCGAGATCGATCTGCACCTCGATTTCGAGATTCGCTTTGGCAGTGGTGGTAGCGATGTGAAGATCCTTATTGATAACCTGCACTCCGTCCTTCTCCAAGCTCTTTCCCGTGAGCTTTCCAGCCCCCTTCAGCTCAAGAGTAACTGTGGCGCTTTCAACATCTTCATCCAGCTTGAGCTGCAGTGCTTTTAAATTATTAACGACGATCGGAATATCTTCCACAAAATCCTGAATCGAATCATATTCACTGGAGATGACGTGGGGCGTGCCTTCTTCATCGAAGTTGGTGATTCTTACCGCCGTAACAGCGTAGCCCTGAATTGAGGAGAGAAGCACACGTCGTAGAGTATTACCAATAGTTCTCCCATAACCCCGCTCAAACGGATACGCGGTAAATTTACCGTAGTTCTGTTCGACTTCGCTCTGTTCGAATGTTATTCCTTTTGGCCGCTTAAAGCCTTTTAAAAGGTTTTTTCTAGCCATTCAAACACCTCACTTCGTTATTCGTATCGTGTAGAAATAGGTAGTAAAGGTCTCTATTTGGAATACAATTCAACGATTAGTTGTTCTTTGACATCACCAAGATCGGTTAAATCGTTTCGTCTCGGCACGGTGATAACCTTACCTACCATTTTGTCCGGATCAATATTCAGCCAGGGAACAATGCCAGACCGCGAGTATTCCTTCAAGCTATCTTTAATGGATGTATTCTTTTTGCTTTTGTCTCGTATTTCGATTTCGTCTCCGGCCTTTATGAGGAACGACGGAATATTAACCCTCTGTCCGTTAACCATGACGTGGCCGTGATTGATCAATTGCCGAGCCTGTTTCCTGGACGAAGAAAAGCGCATTCTATAGACAATCGTGTCCAGTCTTCGCTCAAGCAGAATCAGAAGATTCTCGCCCGTTATTCCTTTCATTCGATTCGCACGATCGAAAAAAAGTCGAAACTGGCTTTCGAACATTCCATACATTCTCTTCAATTTTTGTTTTTCTCGCAATTGGATCCCAAAATCCGAAAGCTTTTTGATTCTGGACCGAGGCCCCTTTCCCGGGGATCCCTTTTTCTTCGTTATGGGGCATTTCTCACTGTTGCATCGATCACCCTTGAGAAAAAGCTTAACCTTCTCCGCCCGACACAATCGGCACTGGGGTCCTATATATCTTCCCATCAATACCTCCCAAGCTATACTCTTCGACTCTTCTGGGGGCGACAGCCGTTATGAGGAATCGGAGTTGTATCCTTGATCGATCGAACTCTCAAACCGAGAGCGCCCAAGGATCGAACGGCAGACTCACGCCCAACACCCGGACCTTTCACAAAAACCGATACCTCACGGAGTCCGTTTTCCATAGCTTTTTTCGCAGCTGTCTCCGCAGTCGTCTGAGCGGCGAAGGGAGTCGACTTTTTTGCTCCCCTGAATCCCAGCCCTCCGGCGGACGCCCATGATATGGCGTTGCCAGTCAGGTCGGTT
>CAZLRN010000554.1:0-2747 GCA_964561715.1 uncultured Spirochaetales bacterium | reverse complement strand
GGTATCCTCTTTGACTTCGGATTCACCGATATAACCAAAGATTTTACGGGTAACCCGAGGAAAAAGTCTGTAGATAAACTCTGGGCATTGGACGGCTTCATAGCGATTTCGTACAAGCTGTTGTAGGAAAAGGCTCAAGCTGATTTAAGGCCGACCGCCTCAGCGGGAGATAACGGTCTTATTGGCAAAGCAACCGACAGTCCGTTGTGACGGGTTGTTGTTGTGCCAAGCCTTAAATCTCATTAAAAAACGAACGCTCGTACTTCATTTCGCGCCTTTTTTAGATTCTCCGCATTTTTCAACGGTGCGCCAGCCCTGCACGCCGATAATATGTGAGTCCCCACTTTTGAAAGGAGTCCGTATGTTGCGCAGATATAGGACACTTTTTCTGGCTGCAGCGCTCGTCATCCTGGCAGGATGCGCTCATCTCCCTCAAAAGCCGGAAGACCGCGATTCTCAGGCAGAGAGGGAGCTCTACGATGATGTCTCTGAGCTCATGAAGCAGGACAACATCGATGAAGCGATCCAAAGGGTGGAGAAGCGCCTGAAAGAATTTCCTCCCGATCAGCCCACCCCTGAGCTGACCGACTTGAGGATTTTGCACGCCCGGCTGCTTCTCCAGTCTGGAAAGCTCGGCCACGCCTTGGAAATCCTTACGGCTCTTCTCGACGAGAATCCATCTCACACAGAAGCCCTTTTCCTCCTCTCTGTGCTTAGGGGAAGTGAGGGCGACGAAAGCGGGCAGAAAAAACTCCTCGAGCAGGTCTTGGAGCTCGATCCCGGTCATGTCGATGCGCTGACCTCATCAGGCAGTCTCTATCTCGCATCAGGAGACCTAACAAAAGCCGAGGAGAGCTACGCCCAGGCGCTAGAAAAGGACAACGAGAGCTTTCTCGCGTTGGTCGGTCTGGGGCAGGTTTCCATCAAGAGAAAGCGCTATCCAACGGCGGAGCGTTACTTCGATCGAGCAATAGCAATCGCAACCGATTTTCCCTACGTCTATGTGGATCGAGCTGTCTGCAGGAAGGCTCGAGGCGACTTCGAAGGGGCAGCAGAGGACCTTGCCAGGGCTATCACGCTGGACCCAGGCTCCTACTGGCACTATATCGACAGGGGAAAGATCTTTCTGCTGATGGGTCGAAGAATCGCCGCTGAGCAGGATTTCCTGCAAGCCGCGGAAATCGATGGAAAGCATTTTTTAGCCTATGTGTATCTGGCGGGAATCTGCTACGAGGACGGCCGCTGGAGCGAAGCATTGAGATACTACACCCAGCTCGTGGCGCTGAAGGGCGACTATCATTTTGCCTATGAGCCGCTGGGAGTGCTGAACTACGGCTTTGGCAACTGGGAAGAGTCAATCCGATACTTTGCAAAAGCCCATGCCCACCATCCGACGGAAACCGCCTACCTGCTCTTGACAGCGCTATCCTTGAAACGCCAGGGAAAAACTGTCGCCGCCGCAGAGTATCTCAGAGGAAACCTCAACAAGATTTCTCCAGAGGACTGGCGGTATGATGTGGCCCGTTACCTCATACGCCCTGAGCATGTTTCGCCGGTTTTGGCGAGAATGAATCGGGAGAAAAATCCAGACGAGAAAAAAAGAATGTCCTTTTATATCGCCAGTCAGTATCTTATATCCGGTCAAACACGGGCAGCCAAAGCGATCCTCGTCGATCTAACGGCTAATTTGCATTCCAGGCATATCGAGTCGATACTCACACAGTGGGAATTGAACAAGCTCGAAAAGGGCAGTTGACATAGAATGGACGCTCAAAGCGACACCGTTACACGCCTCCGCCTAGATGAGCGCGAAATCATCCTCCTTGGTACCGCCCACATATCACGGGAAAGCACAGAAGAAGTCCAGCGCGTTCTCGAGCAGGAGAAGCCCGACTCAGTCTGCATAGAGATTGATCAATCTCGTTACCAGTCTCTGACCCAGGGGGCGTCCTGGCGTAATCTCGACATCACCCGCGTATTGAGACAGGGCAAGGGATTTCTCCTTCTATCGAATCTCGTTCTCGCCTCGTTTCAAAAGCGTCTGGGTCTCGACTTGGGAATCAGACCGGGAGAGGAGATGCTGGCCGCCATCAAGGTCTCAGAGCGCTTGGGCATTCCTTATACCTTCTGCGACAGAGAGATCCAGATAACACTGAAACGCGCCTGGGCGAAAACAGGATTCTGGGGAAAGAATAAAATGCTGGCCGCAATGCTCAGTTCGATCTTTTCCAACGAGAAGCTTCAACCCGAAGAGATCGAAAAGCTGAAGCGCAAAAATGCCCTTCAAAGCATGATGGAGGAGCTGGCAGGCTTCCTTCCAGCGGTCAAAGAGGTGCTCATCGACGAGAGAGACCGCTATCTTGCAGCCAACGTTCACAAGGCTCCAGGCAAAAGGATTGTTGCCGTAGTAGGAGCCGGCCATGTTCCGGGAATGGTCGAAGAGTTAAAAAAACTCCATGAAGGAGGCGCTTCGCCTGATATAGATCAACTGAACATCATCCCCACCAAAGGGATTGTCGCGCGGTCTCTGCCATGGCTCCTGCCGATTGCTATCATTGGAGCCATAATCGCCGGATTTTTTCTCAGAGGCTCTGAGGTTACCGTCAACAACATTTTCAAGTGGATCGTAGTAAATGGAACGCTGGCCGCACTGGGCTCAGTGATCGCCCTGGCTCATCCGCTGACTATTCTCCTGGCGTTCATCGCTGCTCCCATTACCTCGCTTATCCCTCTCATAGGTGTGGGGT
>CAZLRN010000553.1:0-2752 GCA_964561715.1 uncultured Spirochaetales bacterium | reverse complement strand
TGCTGTTGTTGGTGAGTCACTTTATCATTCGGTCGAGAGGAGTACGTGAATGAAAGGCTTAAGCTTCTATATAATGTCGGCGCTCTTGCTCGTTCTCTTCGGTGGATCGGTGCTAGGTCAGGCTCCGGAAAAAGTCGAGAACATGATCTACTCAGTCGGATGTTATGACGGCAAGGACTACACGGGTACTTTCGTTCGCGAAGAAGCCGATACCATTTACCTCATAGCAAATGAATCCAACTTTCTCAATGTACGTAAGAGCCTGATCTACTTCTGGCCCATAACACAGGAGTGGAAGGCTGACTATGATACCTTGAACGAGAACTTTCTCGATGGAAAAATCGAATTGACGGATAGCCACGGCAAGAAGCAACTCTTAGAACCGATACGCTACACCTATTACAATTCGCCGGGGGAGTACGAGATCAATTGGCAGGTCTTTTTGGGGGACGCTGCAAAGGAAGAATACGCCAAATATCAGAATATGATGAACGAATACTGGAAGGCGCTGGAAGCATACAATGAGAGACAGATGCAGGCAGAGATCGATTTCAACAAGCTCATAGAGGAGATCACAAGGAAACGCAAAGCCGGTGAGGATATCACGGAGTTGGTGGACAAGGCCCAGCGCTATACCGAAGAAGGCGTGGGTGATCCCCCGGCCCGTCCCGGTTACTATGTGCGGCCCGTTGAGCAGGCCTTTCATTTTAAACTTGCGCCGGGAGAGTACCGCATCCGCTACTTGACAGCCAGCGGCGACGTCATGGAAGGCTCGGACAAGATGGTGATTATGCATAAAAAGCGAAGGGAAAACGGCATAGGATATGATGTCATTCCTGCGGACAAGTGGACAAGGCCCGAGGTGTCCCAAAGTCCCTCTTCGGTTTTATATGTCGACGGTTCTACGGACCTCTATCTGCGCCCTTTCTTCCAGGACGAGTTTAACGACCTCTTCTACAACAAAACTGTTCGCAACGACGCAAAGGGCAATCCCGAGCTCATGACCTGGGTCAAGATACAACAGGTACCCAAAGCAAGAATAGAGATGATCCTTCCCAAGAACAAAACAGAGAGTCTGGAGGAAAAACCCTACTATGTCGAACAGTTGAAGGGCAGCGCGCTGGGGTACAAGATCGTACCCTTCGATCCGGAGGGCAGGCACAAAGACAGGGAGCCGAGTCTCTATGCTTACCACATTCCTATGAACAAGGAATCGTCTGTTATCAAACTGCGACTCCAAGATAAGGGAGGAGAACGCCTCGTCGGCGGTGAGCGCCAAATCCGCGTAGTATCCGGCTCCGGCGCTTTGTTACTCAGCTTAATTCTTGCCTTGGTGCCCATTGTAGTCATGATTGTCGTCTTGGTTATGAGAAGCCGTCGATATGTCTGATCAGCGACGGGCTTTTAACCGTGTCGGAGCTTTTAATAAATTAGCAAGGAGTTAACAGATGGGATTAAAAGAAGACGCTGTTCGATTACTGAAAGGTTTTAAAGGTGACAACTACGCCTTCGGTCTGGGTGTTTTGGACAAGGTAGGCGAGTTCGCCTCACAGGTTGGCAAAAAGGTAATGGTGATTGCAGATCCAGGGGACTGGATCAAGCCCACCGTCGATCAGATTGTTCAATCCATAAAGAGCCACGGTGTCGGTTTGGCCACGGATCGTATCGCGCCTGCGGCGAGACCCAATTGCCCGCGAGAGGATATGTATCTGCTCGAGACCTATATCCTCCATTACAAACCCGACAGCCTGGTGGTGATCGGTGGCGGAAGCTCGATCGATTCTGCCAAAGCTGCCAATGCGCTGGCGACCTTGGGCGAGGCTAGCCCCGACATCGAATCCTACTTCGGGACCGGCCTCGTAACTGAAGGCTTGGGAAAGACCGGCAAGAAGCTGCTTCCTCTCATCGCTGTCCAGACAGCAGCCAGTTCGGGTGCCCATCTCACCAAGTACTCCAATATCACGGATCCCCAGGTAGGGCAAAAAAAGCTCATTGTGGATGATGCGGTTATTCCCGTCAGGGCGGTTTTCGATTATGAGATCACCAAGTCGGCTCCCGTGGGC
This sequence comes from uncultured Spirochaetales bacterium, assembly GCA_964561715.1. Taxonomy (GTDB): domain Bacteria; phylum Spirochaetota; class Spirochaetia; order SZUA-6; family CAZLRN01; genus CAZLRN01. Next base: position 689 of record CAZLRN010000553.1, on the reverse strand, counting down.
CTCACCATCGATGGAGCGCTGGACGGAATAGCCCACAGTCTCGAGGTCTTCTATGGGATCGGCGATGATAACTTCGAGAAGTGCAAAGAGATCGCCCTGACCTGCATCGAGCTGGTCGTCAAATACACGAAGCAGATTGTTGACGATCCGGGAAACCTGGAGGCCCGAGAGGCGATAGGGCTGGCAACGGATCTGGGCGGCTATTCGATCATGGTGGGTGGAACCAATGGAGGCCACCTGACCAGCTTCTCCCTTGTGGATGTGACCACCCATGGAAGAGCCTGCGGATTGATGAACCCGTACTACACAGTTTTCTTCGCCCCTGCCATCGAGGAGAAGATGCGGTTGGTCGGCGATATCTACAAGAGGTATGGCTTCATCGACAGAGACCTGGCCTCTCTCAAGGGAAGAGACCTCGGCCTTGCAGTAGCGGAGGGAATGATCGGGTTCAGCAAGAGCGTGGGAATGCCCACGACTCTGGGCGAGTTACCCGGCTTCAGCAACGAGCATATAGTGCGTGCTCTCACGGCCGCCAAGAATCCTCAACTGGACATGAAGCTCAAGAATATGCCGGTGCCCTTGAATGCATCGCTTATTGACGAGTATATGGGGCCAATTCTTCAGGCCGCCAAGAGTGGCGAGCTTCAGGTCATCAAGATCTTGGCCTAGAGAGCCGATGTCTGCAGCGC
>CAZLRN010000552.1:0-2760 GCA_964561715.1 uncultured Spirochaetales bacterium | reverse complement strand
TGACCGCCATTTGGTCGGTAACTGCATTCATGCAGGACGCACCGAGCCCTGACATAATGGACGGCTACAACGCCCAGCTCTGGTGGCTCCAACCCATTCAGGAGCCTGCAGTGTTCGGCGACATGGAGAAGTACGGCCCCAACGGCACGGGTGAGTACAACTTTCAGATGCGCAACTTCACACCCTTCCAGTACCTTCGGGGCTGCCTGCTCGAAAAATGGGAGATCACTCCCGAAAAGATGACTTGGCATGTGCGCCCTGGCATAAAATGGCAGGGCAGAGACGTAATGGAGTCGAGGGAACTCGTTGCAGACGACATGGCTAAGGATATACTTCACTTCAGATCGTCTCCGCCGGGAAAGACCTGCAGCCAAATGACAACAGAAAACATTCGCGCCACAGATAAATACACTCTCGAGATACCCTTCAGCAAAGGCCTGAATATGATGCTGTTGTACATCATTGGCTTTGAAGACCGCGCTCAATACGGTCCGCCGGAGCTGGTAAAAAGCGGTAAAATCAAAGAGTGGGAATCTCAGGTCGGTACAGGGCCTTTTATGTTCGGTGAGTACGTACGGGGCTCTTACATGCTCTATAAAAAGAATCCCATCTACTGGGATACGACGACCGTAAAAGGCAAGAAATACAAACTCCCGTTTGTAGACGAGCTTATGGTTCCCATCATTCCCGATCAAGCCACTCGGATCGCCGCCCTGAAGGCGGGAAAGATCGACTGGCACGCGAACGTGGGAGCCGAGTTCTGGCCGGACTTGGCGGAAATCGATGGATTGAACAAGCTGTACACCCTTCAGGGAAGCGTAAACGGCTATCATCTAAAAACCAGTGAGCCGCCTTTTGACAATGTCAAGGTTCGGCGAGCTATGATGATAGGCACCAACCGGGACGAGTTCATCGAAGCCACCGGAATAAAAGAGTTCATAAAAGATATACCCGTGAACTTCCACCCGGCGTATACGGGCAATCCCCTCGTTTACGTCCCTCTCGAAAAGCTGCCTGAGGAGTCGAGAATACTCTGGGATTACAATCCGGAGCTGGCCAAGAAGATGCTGGCGGAAGCCGGATACCCCAACGGCTTCAAAATTACAGTGAATGTGGAATCTACTGCCACCAACCAGGAAGAAGCGGCCCTGCTAAAAGCTCAGTGGGAGAGAATCGGTGTAGATGTGACAATAAATCCGGTGGATAATGCAACCTTCTCGGAGATGTGGTACGGGAGAAATTACAAAGGTGTCTTTCGTGTGGACTATCAGTACGCCGATCTCGCAACCGCCCTGCACCGCTACTTCAGGACCGACGGCATCCTGGCCGCTTCCGTCTACTCTAACCCTGTTGTTGATGATCTGATAGACCGCGCGATGGGACAGGTCGACCCCAAGGAGAACGCCCGCCTAGCTAAAGAGGCAGCCCAGATCGTGTTGAATGATTGTCCCTTCATACCTGTTACGCCATACACAGACGCATGGTATTACTGGAAATGGCTGAACAACACCACAGGTTGCTTCCAAAACGAAGACTGGGGCAGCCCCGGTCCCGTCCTGGCCCGCGTATGGATGGACACAGCTTTGAAGAAGAAGATGGGATACTAGACAGGAGCCGGCATTTCAGTAGTTAATCCTCGACGCAGGATTGGTAACCAGACGCCAAGGTGCACAATGGGAATAATCCCACTAGTGTGCCTTGGCTTTATTTCGAACACTTTAGAACACAATCAAAAATCTGCAAAACCAGGTGTTATTGATTGACTCTTTCCCGACGGCCAAGAATCACCTGAACAGCGGATTCGTGCCCCCGAAGGCGTCGACAGCTGCACCGGTGATGGCCGAGCTGTTCTGTGACGCTAGAAACACGGCAAGCGCCGCGATCTCCTCAGGCAGCATGAGCTTTGGGTTGTCTTCTCGACCGCGTGTTTTAAAGGCCTCACGGTACCCCTCGGTATCCACGCCGCCAGGGCAGATACAGTTGACGTCGATGCCGTACGTTTTGACCTCGGCAGCCACGCTCTGGGTCAAGCTGATCAAGGCCGCCTTGGTGGCTCGATAGGCAGTGCGCCCCTTGCCGCCTCTTCGGCCTCCGATGCTCGCGATATTGATGATCTTGCCCGATCCCTGCTCGATCATGGCCGGAAGAACGGCTTTGGTCAGAAAGGCGACAGAGGTCAGGTTGACATCGATGACTCTCCGCCACAGATCTGTTTCCATATCTACCAGGTCGACCAGCGGGTGAATAAGAGCTGCGTTGTTGACCAGGATGTCGATCTTTCGAAAACGCGCCATGGTCTCGTCGACGATCCGCTGGATGTCCGATTCCTGCCTCATATCAGCGGTTACGACTAACGCTTCGGTTCCTGCTTCTCGAATCTTTGATGCCACATCCTCGAGGGCAGAAGTCGTCCGTGCGGTGACCACGATGTTTGCACCCGCGCGACCGTACGCCAGGGCGATCGCCCTTCCGATTCCTCTGCTCGCCCCGGTGACGATGGCGGCTTTGTTCGCAAGCTCCTTCATCCTTTGCTCCCCAAATCCATGATGCCTTAGAATAAGGGCCGGGGAGATACGCGTCAACATCTGCATAGCGCCATCTTTATGGCAGCCGGGCTTTGGAACCAAGAGCGCCCTGGCGTGTGACATATCGTTGGCTGCGCCCACAACCCAAACAATTTGGCCCATTTTTTAAATGCATGCCAACTGCTTGCAGAGCAAGCTTGTAGCAATTCCGACTCAGATCGGTTTCGGAAAATCT
>CAZLRN010000551.1:0-2793 GCA_964561715.1 uncultured Spirochaetales bacterium | reverse complement strand
GACGATTACAGAACCCGTAGCCGAGGGTACCAATCTGGCTGGCATAGAGGCGGGGGTTGATATTCTCGCTCATCCCGGGCTTATCTCCGAAAGTGATGTGAAGCTGGCTGCTCAAAGGGGTGTCTCCCTCGAAATCTCTGCGCGTCCGTCCCATGCCATGACAAACGGTCTCGTGGCGAAACTGGCCCTCGCCAATAACGCCCCACTGGTACTGGATTCAGACAGTCATGCTCCGGGAGACCTTCTGACAAAAGAGAGACGAAACAGAGTCGCTGCGGGAGCGGGCCTGACAGGAGTGCAGATCGAACAGCTGGACAGCCATATGCTCTCCCTGGTCCAGAAGATCTCTGCGAACATCTCCATCGCCTAGAAAGGGAAAATCCATGCATCCTGCTATCTACCGAGCTCTGAGCATTATGAGTGCCGTGCTTCTCGTCTATATGCTGCTTTTGTCTCTAAGAATCATTCTAATGTGGTTCAGAGGCACCATGTACGGTAAATCGTTCTATTATCTCTCGCGAGTAACGGATCCCTATCTCCGGTTTTTTAGGGGCATCAAGTTTCTTCACCTGGGAGGCTGGGATCTGACCCCGCTCGTCGGATTCCTCGTAATCATAATCGCTCAGAATGTAATCATTTCGATACTTCGTTTCCGCACGATATCTCTCGGCATCTTTCTCGGTATTGCTATCCGAGCCAGCTGGCAAAGCTTTATAGGCATTCTCTTTTTGCTGGCAGTGCTCTGTGTGATCAGAATAATCGGTCTGTACCTGGGGCGATCTCAGACTCATCCAGGCTGGAATCTGCTCGACATGATCGTGCGTCCCTTTGCGCAATGGATCGCAAGGACGATAAGACGGCCGATGGGCTTTGCCCCGGCCCTCGCGATCGCGATCTTCTCGATTATCGGTATTTGGCTCATCGGAGGCTTGCTGGTCAATTACCTGGTTATCCTGCTTTTCGCGCTGCCGGTTTGAAGCTGTTCAGATTTTATGACTGATGTATTTGCGAGAGCACGACAAAGGAGCAGAGACTCTCAAGGGCGTTGGGCCTAGGACATACGAGGTTCTCTGCTCCCTCGGTTTGGAGTCGATTTGGAAGCTTGTTCTTGACTTTCCCAGAGACTACATCGACCGATCACGGATCGTAACCCTTGTTGGTGCCGCCAGGCTGGAGAAAGCAAGCTGCATTGTACGCATCAAAAGCTGCAAGGCTATCCGAACCAGGCGCGGCTATTTGCTGAGGGTCTCGGTTCAGGACGAATTCCCGACTTACACAGATAGGGACGAAGGCGTTGCTCAGGCAAAACCTCAGGAGCAGGGCCCAGCCTCCTCCAAGGCCTATCTGATGTGCTTTGGCAGGTCCTATCTTAAATCGGTTTTTCTACCCGATAAAAGATTTCTCATAACCGGCTCCTTCCGGTACAAAAACGGTGAGATTCAGAGCTCCAATTTCGAATACGAGGAGTATGATTCGGATGCACAACTCCGACGAGCGGATGCGATCCTGCCGGTTTACAGCCTTACCGAGGGGTTGGCTCAAAAAAAGATGCGCCGGATTATTCGGGCCGCCCTTGAAAGCACAAAAGAAAATACAGCAGAGGAGCTTCCAGACTATATCAGGAGAGAGAGGGGACTGATGTCCTTCGAAGGCTCGATCCGGCAGATGCATTATCCCAAAGACCAAATTTCACTTGAGCAGGCCCGCAAGACTCTAGCTTACCATGAGCTTTTCTTTCTCCTAATGACACTCTTCCGCCGTCGCATGCGAATTAAAGCCCTCAAGAAACAAAGAGGGAAAATTCCGTTCCAAAAGAAGAGCCTATTGCTCCGCCGACTCCCCTTTGAATTGACGGAGGACCAATATCGCGCGCTGGAAGAGATTGAGGCTGATCTCTTTGCACAGCACCCGATGTCCCGTCTCCTGCAGGGAGATGTGGGATGCGGCAAGACCCTGGTAGCCCTTCTGGCGTCCCTTTCGGTGATCGAGGCGGAGGAGCAGGTTGCTTTGATGGTCCCGACGGAGCTTTTGGCCAATCAGCACGCTGAGACCGCTGCGCGCCTGTTCGAGCCACTGGGAGTGCGAACAGCCCTGCTAACGGGCAATGTCACGGGTGAGAGACGGGCGCCGCTGCTGGCTGCGCTTAACCGAGGCGAGGTGCAGATGGTTATAGGCACACAGGCTCTCTTTTCGAAAGATGTCAGTTTTCATCGTCTTGGCCTGGTCGTTGTCGACGAGCAACACCGCTTTGGAGTCAGGCAGAGGATGGCACTGATGGATAAGGGTCGGGGCTCGGATGGGCGAGTGTTGGGTGAGCGGCCGAGCCCCGGCCATCCGAGCCCCGGCCGGGCCGCGATAGGCCGAGCCGCGCTAGGCCAGGCCGCGCTAGGCCGAGCCGTCGACCTTCTGCTTATGACCGCCACTCCCATTCCTCGATCACTGGCCCTCACTGCTTTCGGCGACTTGGATATATCCACAATACGCCACCTGCCCCCCGGCAGAAAGCCGATTATCACGCACCTGACCCGCGAGGGGAACGAGCAGAGGGTGTACGAAAGGGTGCGACAGGAGCTACAGAAAGGGAGGCAGGCCTATTTCGTCTATCCTCGAATCGAAAACGAGACGGAAGGGGAAACTGAAAAGGCAAAGAGTGTGGTGGAGATGTTCGGAAATCTCAAGGCCAGAGAGTTCCCCGATGTCCCGATGGAGCTTATTCACTCCCGGGTCGAAGAGACGGAAAAGCAGAGACGCATGGAGGCCTTCACTCTCGGCAAGCTCGGAATCCTGGTGGCT
>CAZLRN010000550.1:0-2793 GCA_964561715.1 uncultured Spirochaetales bacterium | reverse complement strand
GCTCCTAACTTCTCGATGTTGGCGCCTCGGACACCGATAATCGCGCCAGGACGAGCGGTATGGATCAAAACGGTAACTCTTTGAGGATGTCGAATGATCTCCACATCAGAGACATCGGCCCCCTGTGATTCAGGGCTCTTTTCAATGATCTCTCTGAGCTGCAAATCCTGATGAAGTGTTTCCGCATACTCTTTCGGATCGACATACCATTTGGATTTCCAGCTCTGGTTGATTCCCAATCTCAAACCATAGGGATTAACTTTCTGTCCCACGACTATCCCCCGCTTCTGCGATTTCATCCAGCACGACCCGGATGTGGGTCATTCTCTTCAGCAGCCTGTCCGCCCGTCCCCGTGCTCGAGGCCACAACCTTTTCATCCTCGGACCCTCGTCTACCTTGAGCTCTTTGATGTAAAGCATATCCTCGTCGAGGCTCTTGTTGTTGTAAAGAGCGTTAGCAGCGGCAGAAGATATAACCTTTTTCAAATAGCGAGCCGCTTTGTGGGGCATCGCTTCGAGGATTGATATCGCCTCACTGTACGGTTTCCTACGCACGTGGATTGCGATTCGCCTAACCTTGAAAGGCGATACGAGCAAGTAGCGGACCAAAGCCGTGTATCCTTTTTTTTCAGCAACATCAGCCATAATAAATTCCTATCGCCTCGCAGCTTTCCGATCAGATCCTGCGTGCGCCCGAAAGAGGCGGGTTGGAGAGAACTCTCCCAGCTTATGACCAACCAGATTCTCGGTAACATAAACCGGTATCCAGGTTTTGCCGTTGTAAACGGAAATGGTCAAACCGACCATTTCCGGAATGATCGTAGAGCACCTCGAAAAGGTCTTGATCATTCTCTTGTCCCCTGTCTTGCTCACATCGAGCACTTGCTTGTAGAGGCTCTTCTCTATGAACGGACCTTTTTTTATCGATCGCGACACGACTTTGCTCCTAACTCCTTCTATTGATGATAAAGGTATCGGAATACTTCTTTCGTTTTCTGGTCTTGTATCCCTTCGTCGGAATCCCCTTCGGCGTAACCGGGTGCCTTCCGCCAGACGACTTTCCCTCTCCACCACCATGGGGGTGGTCAATGGGATTCATAGCTACGCCTCTCACCTTGGGTCTTTTCCCGAGCCAACGGGATCTGCCGGCCTTGCTTAAACTGACGTTCATGTAGTCCTTGTTGCCGACTTCGCCAAGGGTCGCATAACACTTCTTGAAGATCATTCTCGTCTCTGAAGAGGGCAGCCTCACGGTCATGTAATCTCCCTCCTTTGCAACCAGAGATGCTCCCGTGCCGGCGGCCCGAACGAGCTGCCCGCCCTTCCCCATCTGAAGCTCGACATTGTGAACTTGCATACCGAGAGGAATCCTATCGAGAGGCATCGCATTGCCGATTTCCAGCGGGGCATTCGGTCCGCTGATGATCGTTGCTCCCACCTCGAGCCCGTTGGGAGCCAGGATATATCGTTTCTCTCCATCGGCGTAATGAACCAGCGCTATGTTCGCACTCCTGTTAGGATCGTATTCGATACTCACCACCTTGCCCGGCACATTGACCTTGTCTCGACGAAAATCGATGGTGCGATAGAGGCGCTTGTGTCGTCCCCCTTTGCGCCTTACGCTGATTCTGCCTTGAGCTCCTCTTCCCGCTTTGAAAGATAAGCCTCGAAGCAGGCTCTTTTCCTGCTTTGGTTCGGTCAGCTCATTAAAATCGAGCCCTACCCTTTGTCTAAGAGCGGGCGTCATCGGCTTGTATTTTTTGAGTCCCACCTGTTCTTCTCCTAGGCCCCTTCAAAAATGGAAATCGATTCATCTGACGGCAGTGTGATGATCGCCTTCTTCCATGCAGAGGTTAAGCCCTTTTTAATCCGGACACGTTTCGGCTTTGGCTTTACCTGAATGATGTTGCAGTTGAGTGGATGAACATCGAAGAGCTTCTTGACCGCCTTTATCACTTCGATCTTGTTAGCTCTGGGATCCACCCGAAAAGTATATTTCCTTCTTTCGCGTTGGGTGTTTGATTTCTCCGTAAGGATTGGCTCAATTATCACCTGGTGCAACTCCATCTCTACTCTCCATTTCCCTTGCGTGTCCTCGCAACATTGCTGTACATCTCGTTGACCTTCTTCGCCGCAGTTTCGAGAAGCAGCAAATTCTTGCCATAGAACATATCGTGGGCTCGCAGGCGATTATAGGCAAGGAACTTGAGCCAGGGGATATTGGAACCAGCCCGCCTGAGAAGTGAATCATCATCAGGCAGAATGAGCACTGTAGACTCATTTGGCACAAAGTTCTGCAGTATTTTGACCAGATCTTTGGTTTTTCCCGACTCGACCTTAAAATCTTCTACGATCTTGATACGATCCTCCCGGTTCTTGATCGTAAAGATAGATTTGATCGCGAGGTGCTTGATCTTTCTGGGCAGTTTGTACTTGTAGTCTCGAGGCCTCGGCCCAAAGACGATACCGCCGCCTACCCATATGGGAGAGCGCCTGCGACCAGCTCTGGCCCGGCCGGTACCCTTCTGACGCCAGGGTTTGCGGCTGCTTCCCCGCACTTCGCCTCTGGTCTTTGTCGACGCTGTACCCATACGCTGATTGGCCAGCTCGTTTCTAATGGCATGATAGATGGACCCCTCGCTCACGTCGATATCGAACACTTCCTCTCGGAGCTCTATCTTTCTCAAGTCACTTCCATCAAGAGCAAGGACCTGCTTTTTCATACCCATCCCCTACTTCTTCTTCGCCTTCTTAACGATGACGATACTGTTGCGCGTACCGGGCACACTTCCC
>CAZLRN010000549.1:0-2795 GCA_964561715.1 uncultured Spirochaetales bacterium | reverse complement strand
CTACAAGCTTGCTCTGCAAGCAGGTTGCGGAGCAAGCAGTTGGCATGCGTAAAGAATTCATATGATAAGCTTTGGGTTGTGGGCGCAGCCAACGATATGAGAGGGGCCTGATATGAGACTGTCACTGAAGATCAAAAAGAGCAGCGACACACCGGTCTACCGGCAGATCATAGAGCAGATCACCTCCCAGGTGCAGCGGGGAGAGCTGAATGCAGGGGACCGTCTTCCACCGGAACGGGAGCTCGCCCAAAGCCTCGACATCGCTCGTGGAACGATCACCAAAGCCTACCAGGAGCTGGAGAGAAGCCGGATCATCTCCATCGTCCAGGGCCGGGGTACCTTTGTCGCCCGGAATCAGGAAATCTTTCGTGAGGGGAACGAAAGCCGCAAGCAAGCTGCCGTATCTCGAATCAACGACGTCATAGCCGAGCTCGAGGCTTTGCATTTCTCACACCGAGAGATTGCGAACTTCTTTCATATCATCCTCATGGAGCGAGAACATCATATGGAGACCCTCCATATTGCGGCCATCGACTGCAACCCCGAATCCTTGGTTATATTCGAGCACCAGCTTCGCTACATACCGCGAACCACGACTCATCGGTTTGTCCTGGAAGATCTGGCGTCCGGAAAGGTGACGGAGAAAAGCCTCGGGCAATTCGATCTCATCCTCACCACCTCGACCCACCATGCCGAAATCGTGGCATTGCTTCCCGGCTTGCAAGGAAAAATCCTCCAGGCCGCTGTTTCACCCAGCCAGCAGACCATTATCGATCTGGCCAAAATTGGTTCCTCGTCGAAAGTCGCCGTGATCTGCAAGAGCCCAGAATTCTATCAGATTATCAAGGACAGGCTGGACGCGTTTCAGATCGAACCGGACTTCGTTTCCTATATGCTCGACGGGGGTTCGGATTATCACACCTTTTTGTCCAATCAAGACGTGCTGATTCTGCCTCCAGATCGGGCTCTCGAGCCGGACGCCGATCTGATAAAAGCCATCGCCGCCTTCAAGCTACGGGGCGGACATGTTATCCACTTTGACTACCAGATCGATCGAGGCACCTTGATACGCATCGAAGAGGAGATTACGCGTCTGCTCAGTCAAAAGCCAAGCTCCGATTCGGCCGACCAGAGATGAGCTCGCAGGCAGGTTCGGGGGCGATTATGGAGAAGCCTACCATCGTAATCGGAGTCATCGGAGCCGACTGCCATGCCGTCGGCAACAGAATCCTCGAGAGCTTTTTTTCGGAGGCTGGATTTCATGTAGTCAACCTCGGCGTCATGGTCAGTCAGGATGAATACATCGATGCGGCCATTGAGACAGGAGCCAAGGCTATCCTCGTATCATCCCTCTACGGTCAGGGACAGCTGGACTGCGAGGGCTTGCGCGATCGATGTTTGGAGCGCGGTCTGGATCGGATCATCCTCTACGTCGGGGGCAACCTCGTCATCGGCAAAAGCGACTACAGTGAGGTGGAGAAGAAATTCAAGGCCATGGGCTATGACCGCGTTTTTCGGCCCGACGCAGATCTCGGCGAAGTTGCAGAAATGTTGAGAGCGGACATTGGAGCGCGAGAATGCAAAAAGAAAGGCTGATCAGCGTCGACATCGGCTCCACCTACACCAAAGGAGCTCTCTTCACCCACGATCAAAGCGACCTCAGGCTCGTAGCTCAAGCCATGCTTCCCACCACGGTCGAGCAGCTGGATATCGGTCTCTGGCAAATCCTAGAGCAGCTCGGTTTTGAAGAAGGAGATGCCCTGTTCGCCTGCTCTTCGGCCAAGGGAGGCTTGAACATGGTGGCCTTGGGAATCGTGCCCGAGCTCACCTTGAAAATGGCCAAAATGGCCGCGCTGTCCGCCGGCGCCCGCGTCTCGGCCAGCTTTTCTTACAAACTAACGACGGATGATCTGGGTCGTATCGAAGATCTTCATCCGGATATCATCCTCTTCACCGGAGGAACCGAAGGCGGCAACGAAGAGTTCAACCGCCACAACGCCTCAATGCTTGCCCAACTGACTTTGCGGCCCGACGTCATCTACGCCGGCAACAGGAACTCAGCGGAAGTTGTCGAAGAAACTCTCAAAGGCTTCTCCGTCCATGTCGTCGACAATGTTTTGCCCCGTCTCGATCAGCCCCGTCCGGAAGCCGCGAGAGAGGCCATACGCGATGTTTTCCTGCGACAGATCATACGGGGAAAGGGCCTCGAAAAGGTCGCCGAGCTCTGCCGCCATGAGCCCGTCCCGACTCCCCTGGCCGTGCTTCGTTTCATGGAGGCTTTGCCGCGTTACGCCCCGGACTGGCAGGACAGCTGCCTCGTTGACCTCGGCGGCGCCACAACGGACTTTTACTCCGTTACCGGTCCCGAAGCCCGGGAGGACGGGGTTATCTATCGCGGGCTGCCGGAGCCTCGGATCAAGCGCACCGTGGAGGGCGACCTGGGCCTGAGGATCAGTGCCCGTGCAGCCCTGGAGGCCTCCCGCGCTTTGTGGCAGGAGGAGTTCAGCGAGGAGGAGCGCGTAGAGCTCGAGGCGTACGTGGAAAAAATCGCTCTCCAAACCGACTATCTGCCCGCTGGCGAGAAAGAACGGGAGTGGGACCGCCTGCTGGCCGTCTCCGCGGCAAAACAGGCTGCCTCCCGGCATGCGGGCACCAGGCGCCGCGTCTTTACCGCCCAGGGAGAGGCTTTTATTCAACACGGCAAGGATCTGCGCTCTCTAAAGCGCATGATCGGCACCGGAGGTTTCTTAAGCCGCCTTGAGGATTTCGATCCCGGGGAGCTGTTGCCAAAAGAC
>CAZLRN010000548.1:0-2800 GCA_964561715.1 uncultured Spirochaetales bacterium | reverse complement strand
CTCCCCGTAAGCTTTGGACGCAAAGTATGGAGGTTTCGTTTCTCGAAGGCTCGGCAACGGCGAAGACCTCATCCGGATGGACAGCAATCGATTTTGGGGATTCTCTTTCCATCGATACCGTTTTTCGCGTGGAGGTCGATTCCATTATTGAGCTGGCAGGAGATCGTCACACCATCACGATCAGCGCTCCCGGCACCTTTTCGCTCGGCGAGGTCTTGAGAGGCTACCGGGCTCGCTCCACGGATACAAGACTGAGCCGCTTTTTGTCCAACGCTCTAATCGGCGTGTTGGAAGGCAAAGCAAAACCCTCCGAGGTTGTCACGCTGGGAGCGCGTGCCCAGGAGGCAAAGGACACGGAGGCGACCTGGGTCGATGTCGAAGAGGAAGATCTGAGGAAGGGCCGCGCTCTTTTGAGAGAGGAGAAATACGAACAGGCTCTCCGGCATTTCCGGGAAGTTTATAGCGAATCTTTTGGAGAGGAAGCGGAGCACTTTCAGTTCTATATTGGCTACTGCTATGCGCTGATGGGCAGGAAGGCGCTGGCTCTGAAATCTTTGAATGCACTCACGCCTGACCAATCAGTCGCTTTCTACGATGACTGGATCCTTCTGAAGGGGCAGCTATGCTACGAAAGCATGGCCTACCAAAAAAGCCTCGCGCTGTTCGGAGAGTATATCTCACTCTACCCCGGCGGGGCGAAGAGGCAGCTCGCTCAACTCTTTGAGGGACTGTGCTATCGCGAATTGGGCGATGGAGAGTCCGCCCGCAGCGCATTCGAAGAGGCGTGGCAGATAGATCCCGATTCCGAGACAGGCGAGATGGCCAAGAGCCAATTATAGACAACCGCTCATCGAGCAGCTCTTTGGTCGACTCGCCAGAGTATGAAGCCCTGGGAGGCGGTCCACGACTGCGAGAAGACATCACCAGTGCTACGACGTTGAACATACTGCTCGATCAGCCGCTGCTTGTCGGGGCTCATATCTGTATACTGGTCGAACAGCTCGACCAGCTGATCCATGACCTTGCGAGAGTCCTCTTCGACCACCGATTCACTTAGGCGGAATCGAATCTCAGGACGATACCCCTCCGAATAGAGCAGGCCGATTGCGTAGAGGATATCGTTGGGATAGTCTCCCAGGTCCTCCTGAAACATCTCCCGCCAGAGATCATCCTTGGCTTTTCCCCAGTGCCCCCAATAGGGTCCCGACCAGGCGCTGAGGTAGCAGTATCTTCGAGAGACGCTGTTCATCTTTTGGAGAGCCTCCGGATTGCTCAATCCCGGCGACATCGAGGCAATAACGAGATCGAAATGATCGAGCCAGCCCTCTCTCTCGGGCACCAGGTCCTCCCACTTTTCGTCGGAAAACCTGATGTTGCTCAACCTGGCTTCGGCTGACCGCTGTTTCAGGATCTTCATCATTTCCTTAGCTGGCTCCAGAGCCCAAACCTCGCTTAGGCGCCTGGCTAGGGCGATCGCAAGGTATCCGGGACCGGCTCCTATATCGAGCGCTCTGAACTCTCTCTTAACGGCACCGGCCAAATCCAGCCATTCGATGAGTTTCTTTCTTTTGCTCTGACTCGACTCATCCCTCGTCTTTTGGGCGTATGATTGGGCTCTTCGATTCCAATCTTCGATTTCGTCCTCGGCAGGAAATCGAAACCTTTGATTGACGGGTGAGTTTTTTTTAGCCCTCCACCACGCCCCTTTCCAGAGCTCAGGATCATCCGTCAGCGATAGACCACGGTTCATCTCGGAATGCGCTCCTTGCGGGAAGGTCAGTAAAAGACCACCGCTTCGGCGCGGTCCGCCGAAGCAGTGGTGCAGGCTCAGTCGGGAGGGCTCGGCGTCACTTGTGCCTGCTCAGAAACTCCATCACGGCCTCGCAGTACAGCTCAAATCGATCCCGGCGAATATTGTGCCCGGCCTCTTCTATGCGAACCCATTCAAAGGCTTCGTTCATCCTGCAGATTTCCTCGGCTGTCTCGCGGGTCACAATGGCCTCCCGTTCGGGTTCGCCGGTGACCAGCAGTGTCGGACATCGGATGGAGCGAACCATCGACACCCATGGAGTTCTTCTGGTCAGGTACTGCATCACCCGCGCCGTTACCTGCAGCTTGGAATCGGCCCAGGGACCGTACTCTTCATCCCTCCAACCAGGATGAAGCTCCCGACCTTCGGCTATGACCTCTTCGCGGGAGTGGCTCTGGCGCAGAAGAATTTCTTCTTTCCACTGCTCGGCTCTTTCTTCGGTATCACGTTCCTTGCCGGCAGCCCGCCATGGAGGATCTTCCAATACGAGACAGCGAGGCAAGCCGGGTTCCAGGTGAGCCAGCATGGCGACATTGTCAGCCCCCATGGAATGGCCGATGAGCGCCGGGTGCTCTAGCTCCAAAGCCCCGATTAGGGCAATGAGATCTTCGGCGTGATCTCGGCTTCCGTATCCATGCTCCGGTTTGTCCGAGAAGCCGTGACCTCGAGCATCCACGGAAATGACATCAAAGGACTTCTCCAGCACCTCGGCCAGGGCATCCCAGACCCGTCCGCTATCGGTGATGCCATGCGCCATCGCCACTGCCGGGCTGGCCTTCTCAGAGGCCTCCCCGCTCGATCGGTAATAATGTATATCCAGAGTATTGATGTTTATCTTGGCATCTGACCAGTTCACACTCAAGCCCCCGTTCAACTCTGTTTTCTATGGTCTCTGCCCGAATTATACAGCTGGAAGCCTGTGTGGGGCTATAGCCTGTACTCGTTCAGGACATATGAGACTGGGAGAGTTATGGAGGGACGGAGGAGACG
>CAZLRN010000547.1:0-2802 GCA_964561715.1 uncultured Spirochaetales bacterium | reverse complement strand
TCTCCTCCGTCCCTCCATAACTCCCCCAGTCTCATATGTCCTGAACGAGTACAGGGATTTGACCTATCTTACCGCCAGTGATAAATTTTGCTCTTGGGATTTTACTCATGAGGTGGTGTCTCCGATAATAAAACTGAGATAAATCGTTTTAAGCGAGCAAGTTATTGTGATTTCCTTCGTCTTGGCAGGGATGGCTCAAACTCAGAAATTGGTCGAACCAGAGAGCAACACCCGAGAGAAAGGTATGATATCCCATGAGGGCTAGCTTAAAGGTAAGCCTTAGTTTGCTCATTACGCTTATCGTCTTCAGCGCTTTCTCACTCCTAGCCTATTCCGGGCTTTTCAATCTTATCGAGACGAACTTCTATCATCCCCGTATCAAGAACGATTTTCAGAAAACCGCCAAAGACCTCGATGATAAGATAGCTCGGTACCACGAGACTAATATCGAAAGGTACTCGAGCGGTTTGCAGCAGGGGTTTATTACACGATCCTTTCAAACCAATCAAGTTGCCGAGGATATAAGGCAGCGAGAGGCTTACTTCACAAGGCTTCGAGAGACTTACTCGGATTTTCTCTTCTGTCGCTTCATATCTCCCGACGGCAGGCGGCTCCATTACAGTACCAACGAGCTGGATTTGAGGGCAAGAGAAGCAGACCGGATCGTTTATCGCGAGGCTGCAGAGCTCAAAGATCTCGAACTTTCCAAAGTTCTCATTAGCGAAACAGATCCCTATCGCCTTGTAATGGACAGCCTTCGGAATCGATTTGTCTACTCTTTTCCGGTACGGGACAGCTATAACATATTCAAGGGAATTGCTCTTTTCTATATCAAGGAGATGGGGCTTTACAACTATCTTCTCAATACACCGGGTTATACGTATGGCGAGCTAATCTCTGTCGACGAGAGTGGACTGATTGCGAATGTTCAGAGAGAGACATTCACGGATGAGGAGCTGCAGAACCTGAAAGATGAGGTAGCTTCGATCTGGCAGGCCCGCCCTGCTGCGGGGTCCTTTGACGCCCTGCTCAGTCTTACCTATGCCGGAGAGCGCTATACACTATTCACAACGGTGAATCCCCTGTATGGAAATCTTGGGGTGATAGCTCCGCTCTCGATGTTTGAAATTGCACCGTCCATGAAAATCATTCTCATGGTTTCATTCTTTTTGACCCTTTTTCTCGTTGTCTTTCTGATCCTTAACCTGCGACAGGATCCCCTCCTCGTCGCCTCCAGAAGGATCAAGCAGTTTCAGATCGATTTTCTCCAAGAATACGTTGATGCCACTGAATCGGTTAATTGGGATCGCTGGAAGAGAGATTTAGCTCTCAAGGGCCCCGCTTTAAAAAAGGAAATCAAAAATGGACTGGGCAAAATCAATCGCTCGCGAGAAAAGGATATCGATGAGCTTATTGATAAGAGTTGGGATGAAATTATTACCGTGCTCGGCGGAAAGACCGGTGGAGAATTAGAAGACAAATCTGATTTGGCCCGGATCGAGGCCATGCTGCAACGGGTCGTTGAAAGCGGCCATCTCGTGGTTACGGGGCGTGCGCCGGCTCAAGTTGAGGAAGCCGAAGAGGTAGAAGCGGTAGAAGAGGCCGAGGAAGCGGCAGCCGCTGCTGCTGAAGAAGCCGAGGAGCTGGAAGAGGTAGAGGAAGCCGAAGAGGTAGAAGCGGTAGAAGAGGCCGAGGAAGCGGCAGCCGCTGCTGCTGAAGAAGCCGAGGAGCTGGAAGAGGTAGAGGAAGCCGAAGAGGTGCTGGAGGAGCTGGAGGCATTGGCCGAGATCGAGTCACTGCCTGCAGAACCATTTGAGGATTTGGAGACGCTTCCGTCAGCTGAAGATGAGATCGAAGAAGCAGAGAGCGAAGAACCCTACAGGATGGCGCCCCTTGAAGAGCTGCTATCCGAAGAGGAGGCGGCGGCAGCCGTTGTTGCTGAAGAGGTAGAGCCAGAAGAGGCCGCGCTTGTGACTGCGGCCACACCGGCTCGGCAGATGTCGAGAGTGCAGTCTCTCTCTCTACGCGAGCTTCAGCAGAAGATCAATCAGTTGCGAACCTCTATAACAGTGGAGAACGGTGTCTATCGAATTGGCAAAGGAGTCTACGACCAAGAGGCGGACGGAGCCAAGCCGGAGCTTAAAACTCTGGCCGACTCGGTTTTAAAGGGATCAAAAAGGACGAGTAGGGGGCGGCCACAGCCTCCTTCAAAGAGAGTCCCTGTTTCCGTGACGGGATTCGACATCGATGAGTTTATCAATCAATTCGAAAATCCCGAAAAAAAGCGGACGCAGTTTATGGCCCTCGTAGATATCTCCAAGAGAATCGGCGCAGTCAGTGTGGCTCTGCTCGTGCGCGAGCAGGATGGTTTTGCATCTGAGCTAAGCCTTGGCTTGGGGGATGCGAGTGTTGAGAAACTGAGATTCGGATTGGATGATCCTTTGACTAAGAACTATTTCATGCAGAAAAAAACGCTTCTCATCAATGAGGAAATCGGCCGGGTGACGCAGCTAAAGGCCCGATTCACCAAGGAGGATCTTAAATACCTGAAAAAAGGCGTATTCTTCCCCTCACATTTTAAAAACCAGGACGCAGTGATATTTTTCGGATTCGGCCGCACCGAAGACATCGATATTGACACCATCCTCAATCAACTGAATCTCAATTTTCAGAATTAAGAGATATCCTGCCCAACCAAAGCCTGACTATAGTGCCCCCCAAGGTCCATTCACTTAACCGTCGATCTAATTAGCTTGACAAAAGTTTTATTTTTGTTACACTTTACCTCACAAATGTTTCGTG
>CAZLRN010000546.1:0-2815 GCA_964561715.1 uncultured Spirochaetales bacterium | reverse complement strand
CGCCCATCTGCCTGAGGGCGGAGTGCAACCTATGCCAGACGGTCTGCATCAACCAGTGCATCACCATGAGGGATGACCCGAACGTGAGGCACTACGGATCCATCGAAAGCGACGACCGGAGCCGGATCTTTATCGATACGCCGGCCAGAACCGATCCAACTCTCTGCCGGAGGCGGAGAGAGGGGGTTCCCGATTCACCTGTCCGCGGGGACTGTGCCCGGGTTTGCCCCATCCCGAGAGTGCCCAGGCGCCTTACGCCCAGGCTGAAGGGTTTCGTGGAGGAATGGCAGGCTGAAAGGCTGGCAAAAGCCGGAAAAGCATAACGGAACACACGCTCTTCTTATTTCGGAGATCGCAATTAATACGCACCACAGGAGATGATTATGAAAAGGTATCTTTCACTCATTCTTGCTTTCATTCTCTATCCAGGGCTTGTGCTTCTGGCGGGAAGAGGAAAGGAGGCGGTGACCTGAGAACAGAAGGTTGACCGGGCAAGCAATGGATCTCGGACTAAATCGAGATGTCCTTCTGGTGCGAGATTTCCCTTAGAACGACGACCACCCGGCAGAGCCACAACGAGGTTTTTGTCTACACCAGGAGGCATAAAAAATCACCGGCATCAAGATGAAGTACCTTCACCCCCTTGCCGGGCAGAAAGACGAGTAGTTCAACCTGATAGCGCCGATATCACGGAGCTCTCTTCTTTTTCTATAGCCTGCGCAGGGTTGAGCCAAACCGCAGAGAAAGGATCGCTAGCGTTGATACCACGAACGCGCGTTTTCAAAACGCTCAAGAGAGAGCGACCGGATCGCCCTCCCCTCGATGTGAGATTCAGACCGGAAGTGTGGAGGAGGATGAGGGAGCGCCTGAAAGCGCCGGATGACGAGCAAGTAAGAGAAGCTCTGGGCATCGATATCCGCCATGTGGGCCGAAGCCAGAATCCCGAGTTCCAGGCCAAACTCGAAGAGAATCACAGAAAATACGGCAAACCGCTGGGCCAGCTCACTAATTGCCTCTATCTCGAAGACGGCACCTACGAGGATGACTGGGGAGTCCGAAAGCGCCTGGAAAGCGGCGGCCTCTACTACGGCTATGTCTCGACTCCCCTTCAAGAGGATGGCGCCCTCCAGCACTACCGCTTTCCCGACGTTCTAACAAGCGACTGTTTCGAGAAAGCACGAAAGGAATGCGCCAGATTCAAGGAGCGCTACTTTATCATGGCCAGCACGCAGCACTTCTTCCGGCACGGATGGGAGTTGCGGGGCTTCGAGCGTTATCTGATGGATCTTCATCTGAATCCCCGATTTGTGCTCGAATTGAACGAGAGATTCCTGGAGTTCAAGTGCAACGAAGTCGAGAGGTTTATCGAAGCCGGAGTCGATGCCATTGGACTCATTGGAGACATCTCGATACAGACAGGTATGCTTCTCTCGCCCGATCTTTGGAGAAAGTATTTCAAGCCCTACATGGCAAAGCTGATCGAGCATGGTCGCAAGATCAAACCGGATCTGCTCTATTACTTACACAGCGACGGCAACTGTGAGGCGGTGCTGCGCGATCTGATCGACATAGGGGTCGACTTACTCAATCCGGTTCAGCCGGAGTGCATGGACTCGGGCAGGATCAAGAGGCTCTACGGAAGAAATCTGACGCTTTACGGCACGATCTCGATTCAAAAGACGCTTCCCTTTGGAACCCCGGATGATGTCCGACGGGAAGTTGCAGATCGAATCGAGGTCTGCGGCCATGACGGGGGATTGATTATTGCGCCGTCAAACGTTATCCAGCCGGACGTACCTCTGGAAAACATCTCCGCGCTCTATGATCCTGATAATTTGATAAAAAGCTCATCTTAATCTATTGTGATCGTGGTAGTGAATGATCCATTGGTACGACCAAAAGGTATGACCTCAATAACTCAAGGAGCTGAGAATGACCAAGCTGTTTAAAAAAATCTACGGCTGCGAGGCCGCCGGTACGATTGCCAACTCCATGGGCGACGTCACCGAGGGGCTGACTTACAAGCAAATCGACGAGAAGTACGGATTCGTCGAAACTCTTCTGGCCCAGGACAAACCCGGACGAGTGCGCAAGGAGCAGTTCGGTCCCGATCTCGTATACTACGCCCACCACAGGCCGCCTGGTATGACCGAGGACGGATTCGAGCGGCACCGGCTCTGCACAAGCGCCATCCTCAAGAAAGGGGGGCGCATCGACCTCATGGACCTCGCCAAAACATGGGTGGAGGAAATCGATCCCTCCAAGTTCGGCTACATCCTCGGACCCCAGGATCAAGTGATCTATTATCAGATCAAAGCAGGGGTTCCTCCGTGGGAAATCGGGAGGCACGCGGCGTGGCCGACATACATCGGAACAACCAAGATGATCATGCCCATCGGCATGGTCAATGCCTGCAATCCTGCCCAGGCTGCCCAGGATGCGATGGAGCTGGGCCAACTGAAGGATGTCAGGGGGGTCAAGGGCAACTACGCCCTGGAGGTATGCGCAGGTATCGCGGCGGCTACGGCAGAGGCGCTCAAACCAAACGCCACGGTGGACAGCATCATATCGGCTGCCCTCTCGTACCTCTCAGACATCCCTCTCAAAGAGGTCGATCTCGGCCTCGAATGGGCGCATAAGGCTAAAGACTGGAAGGAGCTCAGGCCGCTCCATGAAGAGAAGTACAGGGGTCACGCCGGATCGAACGCAGTCGAGGTCATGTCAGGCGGTCTAGCCTGCCTCTACATGGCCGAAGGTAAGCCAAAAGAATCGATCCTCTACGCCGTCAACTTTGGAAGAGACACGGACTGCAAAG
>CAZLRN010000545.1:0-2823 GCA_964561715.1 uncultured Spirochaetales bacterium | reverse complement strand
CAAGTATGACAAAATAACCGGTGGTCCTGCGTTAGCGAACGCTAATCCAGGAAGAATGAACACACCCGAGCTTATCATCGCCCCTGTAGCCACACAAAAAACTCCTAAAAAACCGAGTTCTTTTTTTAAGGCATTTTGCATATTGATGTTCCCCGTGATTTTTCCCATCGACTCTAAGACGTTTCGAGCTTTTCTGAATCGTCAATGAGTGTACCCAAAAATATGAGAATAGGAAACTGCTCGTAAGCACTCGCCCTCACGACCCTCAACAGACCGGATGATGCGGAGTTCTCGCAGGCTGCATCCTCCGTACATCTCAAGCACAACATCTTAGCAGCCTGGGCACTTGCGGCCTTCGGATTGATGGTGCGCAAAGCTTTTGGCAAGAACTACAGAAGCAGTGAGATCGATTTTGTGCTTTCCACCAAATAAATAATACTTGAGAAAAAACTACTCCTGGATGCGTTGGCTTGCAGACATGTCGCAAGGGCTTGAGCCACAGGGGGCATCTCCTTGTCCTCCCATTACCGCCCCCCATCCATGGACATCCATGGCACATAGAGGTCGCCATGATGATGCACCCGCTGCGGGTAGCTGCCGACTATCCCTTCAGCGCGCCCGCAAGGGTTCCGCGGATGATCCAGCGATTGAAGGCGACGTAGAGGAGTATCGTGGGAGCAGCCGAGATGAGCACTGCCGCCGCATAGCGCGGCATGTTGAACACTCCGTACTGACTCATGAAAGTGGCGACTCTCAACTGCATGGTGAAGAGCTGGGGTTTGCTGAGCAGAACCAGGCTGATCAGGTAATCCTTCCAGGCTCCGAGAAAGGAGAGCAGGAGAACAAGGACCGTCGCTGGCATGGCGAGAGGGAACATGACAGACCCGAACACTTGCCAGTGGCCTGCGCCGTCTATCCGGGCTGCGTCGGCAAGCTCCTCGGGCAATCTTCCGTAGAATGATCGATAGATCAGACTCCAGAAGGGAATTCCGAATGTACCGATGGGCATGAAGAGACCGACCAGAGAATTGGTCAGCCCCAGATTGGCGCTCATGCGAAACAGAGGAATCAGGACCATCTGCACGGGGACGAAGTATCCGGCCAGAACGATGTAGAAGACGATCTCTGTTGCGAGACTTCGGTACCTGGCGAAGATGTACCCGGCCATTGCGGCTGAGCTGACGGTTATCGAGACGGCTCCCACACAGACGATAACCGTGTTGTACAACCCGAGATCGATGCGGATCGCCTTCCATGCCTCGACGAAGTTGAACCACTTGACCTGCTCGGGTAACGCCCACGGCGCGTATTGATACTCCAAACGGGTCTTGAACACGAACATGACCGGCATGAGCAGGGGCAGGATGATCACCAAGGCATACAGCATCAGGAACACCGTGATCAGTACACTCGATACTGTGACCTGCTGTCGCCTGTATTTGCGAGGCTGGATTCTAACTGCGGTGTCGCTGCTCATGGTCACGCCGCCCTCCGCTCCCGAACCGTGGTCGAGAACTGTATGATCGTGAAGACCAGGGAGAGGAGGAAGATGGTTACCCCAACCGCCGAAGCCCGCCCATACTGGAACTGCAGGAATCCCCTCTTGTAGAGCACGATTCCCAGAGTCGCGGTGGTGTATCCCGGCCCACCGGTGGTCATGAGAAACGGCAGCTCGAACAACTTCATGCTGCCAACCGTGGCCAGAATCGCCAGGATCCTCAGCGGCAGGGACACCATCGGAATGACCACTCGCCACATGTACTGCCATCGGTTGGCGCCGTCTAAGTAGGCCGCCTCCCTGATCTCCATGGGAATCTGCTCGATGTTTGCCATCATGTAGACAGTGCCGAAGCCGGTGTAGGCCCACGTGGCGACGGCAAAAACGGACCAGAAGACGATGTTCACATTTCCCAGAAAGTCGATGGATCCGAGCCACTGCCAGCCCAACGCGTCGGCAAGCGAGTTCAGCACTCCGTACCCGGGGGCAAAAATGAACTGACCGAGCATCGCCGTAATAGCGGAGGGGAGAACGTTCGCCAGATAGTAGATCGCCCGCAGACTTCTGTTGATACGGTTGGCATAGACCACCAGTGAGAAGGCCACAAAAAAACATAGGGGGATCTGAATCGCTACGCTCGCGACAGCCCACTTGATGACGTTGAAGAAACCTGTAACGTACTCCTCATCGCCGAGCAGCCTGATGTAGTTTTGTAATCCGATGTAGCTCGTCGCCCCGAGGGCTTTGGAATTGGTGAACGAAAGCCTGAAGGTCTCTTCTATCGGGTAGTACATGTAGAAGAGGAGAAAACCAACCGCAGGAGACAGAAGAAGCACCTTGAAGATGGTGCGGTTCCAGTCTCGGGTCTTCCTGTTCATCCGATGTCCCACCGTCCGAGTAGTCATCTCCGCGCTCTACCTAGCTGAAACGAAAGCCGGTCGGCAGGATTTATCCCTCGCCGGCCGGCATCCTGTCGAGCACTTTCTACTTGACCTTTCCCAACGACTCGGCGGCGAGCTCCTCGTACTTGATGAGCCACTCTTCGACATTGGCGTCGGGAATGAAGAACGCCTGAAGCGTGTCTTGCAGCGGAGAGGTGATGTCCGGCGGAAGATCCTGGTCCCACCAGAATGTTATACGTTTCGCGTTAGCAAGGACCTTGCCAGCCATTTCAGTCAACCGCGTGGGGGCTTTGATGCCGGGAACCGAGGTGACCCGCCCTTTATCCTTACTGACGACATCCGGAGACATCGCATACTTCATGAATGCAACAACGGCATCTTTCTTCGGCTTGCTGTATACCGTCGCAGCCCAGCCGATATCGG
>CAZLRN010000544.1:0-2828 GCA_964561715.1 uncultured Spirochaetales bacterium | reverse complement strand
TGGTAAAGGCGGAGAAAAAATCGTCCCATCTCCGAAATCTTGAAATCGAAGGGGCCAATGATAGATGTCGGGCTTACCACAACCGCATCCAGTCCCCGCCGAATCGCTTTCAGAACCGTCCGCTCTCCTTCGGCTTTGGACCAATCGTAGGGCATCAGCTGTTCTTTGGCCACCAGAGCCCGGGTCTCATCGATGACTTTGTCTCTTGGATAGGCCGAGAGGGCATGGATAGAGCTGAAATGAACGAGGCGACCAATACCTCTCTCGAGGCACGCCTCGACAACGTTCCTGACCCCGTTTACATTGACAGCCCTTACCTTATCGACATCTCTACGGGTAATGGAGATGATCGCTGCAAGGTGATATACGGTATCTGCACCCTCAAAGGCTTGCAGAAGTGATTCTGGTTCGAGCACATCGCCTGTTGCCTCTTCGATATCAAGGCCCTTCAAAGCCCGTCGGTCCCTGCGAACCAGAACCCTTACCTTTTGGCCTCTCGCGAGAAGCTCACGGACAAGAGCTGCCCCGACATGTCCCGAGGCGCCGGTTACTACGACCACGCTGCACTACCACTCTATGATCACACCGGCCTGTGTCAGACCACCCCCGAAACCGTAGAGAGCGAGCTTGTCTCCCTTTTTGATTTTCCCGGCTTTGATCGCCAGATCCAGAGCCAGGGGAATCGTTACGGAGGAGGTGTTGCCGTACTCTTCCACACTGGTCAGCGTCTTCGCCATAGGGATTCCCAGCCTCTTGCAGATGGATTTGATCATCCTCAGGTTGGCGCTGTGAGGAATAAACCAGTCCAGCTCATCCACCGTCATGCCAGCCTTTTCCAGAAGCTTATTCATCCCATCCGGTACGGTGCTTATAGCCCATGTGTAAACAGCTTTTCCGTCTTGAAACAAAACCTTCTTGGGACTAGAGGTCTGGCCGTTCATGCTCATTGACAATCCGGGGCAGTAGAGTTTTTCACCGAGCTCGCCGTGAGACGTGTAGTGGGCCGCTAAAAAACCCGGCCCAGCATCATTTCTCTCGACAAGCGCCGCAGCCGCCGCATCGCCAAAGAGGACACAGGTATTTCGATCGGTGTAATCGGTTATCTTCGAAAGCACATCAGCGGCAATAATGATAACTTTGTTGTGCTGGCCGACAGTTATGAGGGCGTTGGCTATGCCAAGGCCGTAGACGAATCCCGCACAGGCCGCGTTGACATCGATGACCCCGGCGTTCTTGATTCCCAGTCTACCCTGTACGCGAGCGGCGGTGCTGGGTGTGAGAAAATCTGAGGTGAGGGTGCTTACGATAACGAGATCGACATCCTTCAGATCAGCACCCTGCTCGGCCAGATTTATTGCGGCCTTGACGGCAAGATCGCTGGTGTAGATATCCTTCTCTGCCAGACGCCGTTCCTTGATGCCGGTACGCTGGAGGATCCACTCGTTGCTGGTGTCGACCATGTTTTCCAAATCGAAATTGGTTAATTTTTTTGGGGGCAAATGCACTCCCAACGCCGAGAAACGGGCGTTCGACCTGATATTCATGACTTCTCCTCGTCCGTTTTAACTTTCGAGAGCAGGAGTTTCCATTCCGCGTCTACGTATCTCTGTATCTGCTGATGTTGCTCTTCGGATATATGCCTGAACCGCCCCTGCAGTTTCAGATACTCCAATACAGGAATATTCTTTTTCGGTTTTACAGTGAATCGCCAGTCCGTGCCATCCTTGATTTCCAACAGCGGGAAAATCCGCGACTGCACGGCGAGCCTTGCCAACTTGATCGTATCTTCGGGCTTGGATTTCCACCCCGCAGGACAGGGGGAAAACAGGAGGATAAATCGTGTTCCTCTTATTTCTCTGGCCTTGCGAAACTTCTCAATAAGATCCTCGATGTAAGCCACTGTGGCTGTGGCAATGTAGGGTATCCTGTGGGCCGCCATGATCGAGACCATATCTTTTTTAATGGTTTTCTTGGGATGCCCTACGGGAGTCGTCGAGGTCCATGCGAGCTGAGGAGTCGCTGCGCTCCTTTGCACCCCCGTGTTCATATAGGCCTCGTTATCGTAACAGACGTAAAGAATATCGTCGTTCCTCTCGGCGGCTCCCGAGAGGGCCTGGATGCCGATGTCGTACGTGCCACCATCACCTGCCCAAGCCACCACGTTGATCTGTTCTTTGCCCAAAACTTCATATGCAGCCCTGATGCCCGAAGCCGTTGCCGCTGCAGCTGCAAATCCAGTGTGGAAGAGAGGAACACCCGCCGCGGAATGGGGAAAGGGACCATCGATAACGGACCAGCAGCAGGCAGGAATCGTCAAGCAGATTTCCCGCCCCAACGCCTTGAGAGCATGCCGCATCAGAATGGTTGCGCCACACCCCTGGCAGGCCAGATGTCCCGGCCCCATGATCTCTTCTCTTGAAATGGCGGACTTGATCATTCCTTCACCCCGCTGAAAACGATATCGGCTTCAGGCCGTTCCATCTTCTGAGTCATGCGGACCATCTCTTCTATATCCGTGGAGGTAACATCTCTTCCGCCGATCCCTGTGATGATCCCGAAAATGGGGGGTTTCTCGGGGCAATTGTAGAGAGCCGACTTGACCTCCTGATAAAAGATTCCGCTCGCCCCGAAGGATATGTTTCTGTCGATGACTACTGCCCTCTTTGCAGAGCCCACCACGTCACGAACAGCTTCGCTCGGAAAGGGCCGAAAGACCCTGATCCTCAGAAGCCCGACCTTCTCGCCTCTGCTGCGGAAATTGTCCACAGCGACTCTCGCCGTGCTGGCGATGGTGGCCAAGACGCTCGGCGTCGCCGAGCGGCTGCAAA
>CAZLRN010000543.1:0-2831 GCA_964561715.1 uncultured Spirochaetales bacterium | reverse complement strand
AGATTTAAGCAAAGAGCATGAGAAGGACTACTTCCTGTGTCTGGAAGATTGGTCCAGTGAGATGCGGGAAGCAGGCTCACATAAAGCAGAGTGGTATGAAAAAAATCGAGACCGGGTGCGAGTGAAGCTCGCTCTCGATGAAGAAGGAACGGCCGGAGGCATGATTCAGTACATGCCCATCGAGGACTCCTTCGCTTTAGGCGCGGACCTCTATGTCGTCTACTGCATCTGGGTGCATGGGTACAAAGAGGGACGGGGCAACTTTCAAAGGAAGGGTATGGGCAAGGCTCTTGTCCAGGCCGCCGAGCAGGATGCTCGCGAAAGAGGAGCAAAGGGCATAGCGGCCTGGGGCATCGCGCTCCCCTTTTTTATGAAAGCCTCCTGGTTCAAGAAGCAGGGATTCAAAGCCGTAGACAGGGACGGAATCAGCGTTCTTCTTTGGAAGCCTTTCACGGATGACGCAGTTCCGCCAAGGTTTATCAAGCGCAAGAAGAAGCCCGAAGCCACTGCCGGAAAGGTGAGCGTGACAGCTTTTATCAACGGATGGTGTCCGGCCCAGAATATAGTCTACGAGAGGGCCAGGAAGGCCGCAGATAAGTTCGGCAAGGCGGTGGAGTTTGCCGGAATCGATACGTCGGACCGGGAGACCTTTCTGGAGTGGGGAATAAGCGACGGCCTCTTTATTGACGGCAAGGAGGTAAGAACGGGACCCCCACCTTCCTATGAAAAGATCGAACGGCTGATCGGGAAAAGGGTGAAGCGGCTCAGGTGAAAGATGCGGGTTGTGTGTTACGATGATGCTTCCGCCTTTCAGAGTAGAACAGAGTCCTTTCTGGAACGAAACGAAGCATCAAATAATCTAATGCTCGGAATTACCGCCATGTTGGTCTCACGGTCCTTCGTACCGGAAAAGGCTCCCTTTATGGCAACGGTGGAGGACGGAGAAGACATACAGCTGGTTGCGCTTCGGACCCCGCCGCACCGCTTGATTCTCTATGGTGAGGGCGATCTGGAAAGCATTCCTATGCAGAGCGGCATTCCTATGCAGAGCGCCGTTTCAGAGCTTGCCGATTATTTCATCGAGGATAACTACGTTTTGCCCGGGGTGATCGGGCCTGCGCCGGCTGCAAAGGCGTTCGAGGAGTGCTGGGTCAGAAGAACTTCTTCCGAGAGCGTGATCTTCATGAGCCAGAGGGTTTATGTTCTGAAAGAAGTCCTCTATGCGCCCGAAGTCGATGGGAGTCTGCGTTTGGCCGGACCGGAAGATATCAATCGCGTCAAAAAATGGTTTGTGAGTTTTTCGGAAGCCGTTGGAGAGCGAACGGGACTTGCCGAAGCCTCGAATAACGCCCTTAAAAGGATAAAGGCGCGGGAGCTCTTTCTCTGGGATATGGGGATTCCGGTGTCCATGGCCATGAAGACCAGGCCTTCGAGAAACGGCATCTCGGTAAGTGGCGTATACACGCCTCCTCGCAAAAGAAACAGAGGCTACGCGACAGCCTGTGTGGCCGCTTTAAGCCGGCTGCTCCTCAAGTCGGGATACCGATTCTGCAGCCTCTTTGCCGATCTGGCCAATCCGATTTCGAACAGCATCTATCAGAGGATTGGCTATCGTCCTGTGACTGATTTTACCGTATACGATTTTATGCCAGGAGGCAAAAATTGAAGCAATCTCATTATAAGAGCGATTCGGATTCGCAAACCGAGGATCCTCGGCTTCGCAAATACGCCGAGCTGGCGATTAGGAAGGGAGTAAATCTGCAATCCGGCCAACGCCTTATTGTCTCGGCTCCCCTTGCTGCAGCGCCTCTGGTAAGGGAGGTGACGGCTATTGCTTATCAAGCCGGATGCAGGCTGGTGGAGGTGATGTGGCATGACGACGGGGTCGCTCTGATGCGGTACATGCATGCCCCCAGAGACTCCTTTGAGGAGTACCCCGTGTGGCAGTCAAAGGGGCTCTTGGAGGAGGCCAAAGCAGGTGCGGCCTTTCTGCATATATTAGGGACGGATCCGGATTTGCTGGCAGATCAGGATCCTCAGCTCGTTTCCACAGCCCTGCAGACGGGTCAAATGCACAACAGAGAATTGAGCGAGCTTCGCAGGAGGAATGGCTCGAGCTGGTCCATTATTTCGATGCCCGTATCCAGCTGGGCTGCCAAGGTGTTTCCCGACCTCGAGCCGCAACAGCAGATGGAGAAGCTGAAGGATGTCATCTTCTCTCTTTGCCGGGTCGACCAGGACGATCCGATTGCCGCCTGGACGAAGCACATTGAGACTCTGAAAGCGAGGAAAGACTATCTGAATCAAAAGAGATACACCGCTCTGGAGTACACCGCTCCCAATATGGATCTGAAAGTGGGATTGCCAGAAAAGCACAACTGGGTTTCCGGCACCGTTGTAACAGAGGGAGGTGTCACCGTCGTTCCCAATATGCCAACTGAGGAGGTCTTCACCGTCCCGCACAGGGATCGGGTAGAAGGCAAGGTAACGGCATCGAAGCCGCTGCACTATCGCGGAATGGTTTTCGAGAACTTCACATTCACCTTCGAGGAGGGCAGAGTTGTAGATGTCAAAGCGGACACGGGGGAGGACCTGCTCAAAAAGATCGTAGAAACCGATGAGGGATCCGCCCGCCTCGGAGAGGTCGCTCTTGTGGCGGAGAGCTCTCCGGTGGCGCAGTCGGGATTGCTTATCTACAATCCCCTGTTTGACGAAAACGCGGCCTGTCATCTCGCGTTGGGCTTCGCCTTTCAGGAAAACCTCGAGGGGGGAACGGCAATGAATCCCGAAGAGTTCAAAGCTGCGGGGGGCAACAGCAGTCAGGTCCATAT
>CAZLRN010000542.1:0-2841 GCA_964561715.1 uncultured Spirochaetales bacterium | reverse complement strand
TTTCTGAATTGCCGGTTCTTATTGTTTCTATCGTCTCTTTTGTGAAGGTATCGACCATCCTTTGAAGCAGCGATGAGCTCGCCGAATGATTTTGCCGTTAAGACAAAACAAAAAACGGAAAACAGAATCCCTGCTATCGCTCTATTGATATTTACCATTTATCTCTCCTTAGCAGTTCGTTAGCATAGACGAGCCGTGAGGATGACCTTGGCGACGCCTAATCATCCGACATGGAGTGATAGAGGTATTATACGTTGGTTGTTGAATTGTGCGAATAGCAATCCGCTAGTCCGCATTTCTCACAGACCTCTACAACTCCTCTCATATACGGACTAGGTCTCCTCTCGAGGAAGCGGACTGAAGAGACCGGATTCCTAGAGGCGATCCGGGTATCCCTCAATAACATCCAGTACTCAGCGCGGAGACTATCCCGGATTGGATTTTGAGTCAGGCTCCCACGGTGGCCGAGGAACAAGAGCGCCTTTTGCCCGTAGATACGCCGATTGGAACCGAGCTTTTGAAACGCTCCGTCGGATATCCAGAGGAACCGTCGAAACGCTCACGATGGCGCGATTGCGTTCATGTTTGACAAGTGGTAGGCTTCCCGATAGACTTTCGATGAGGCACAAAATGGTCCGATTGACGGTCCTCTATGCACCTGAGGACGAAGAATACGCCGAACCTGCGAGACAGCTAGGCGAAGCCTTCACAGAGCTGGGTCTTGATGTCATTGTCAAAGCCGCCAAAGTCGCGGGAATTCCCGATATTCTGGCTGCAGACATCGTGATCTTTGGTTCAACTGTTTTCAAACCCGATCTGCATCCCCATTTCGCCGAAATGGTTCGGGCTTTCGAGGGCATCAATCTGGCGGGCAAGTATGCGGGATTCCTCTCCTACAACGGCAATAACGCTCCCAAGCTGTTCCGCAAGGCACTTCGCGATACGGATATTTACGAATTCCGTCGGGATCTGGCAATCAAAAGCGGAAAATCGAAGCCCGAAGAGTTGATGAAATGGGCTCGAGATCTGTACAAGAGTTACGAGGATGGGATCTATGGATGAACCAGGAAAGCAGAGGAAAGCCAGCTTTGATCTCGACGGGGCGATAAGAAAGATCAATGACTTTCCCAAACCGGGAATCCTTTTTTACGATATCACCAGCATTCTCATGAATCCCGAAGCCTTTGGCTTCTGCATCGACAGAATGCTCGATCTGTACGGAGATCGAGACCTCTCGGCCGTCGCCGCAATCGAAGCACGGGGCTTTATCTTTGCCGCTCCCTTCGCACACAGAATGAAGCTGCCTATCATCCTAGTGCGGAAAAAGGGCAAGCTTCCCGGCGACACCTACCGGCGGAGCTTCACCCTCGAGTACGGTGAGGACGTTGTCGAGGTTCACAGAGAAGATGTTCAGCGGGGAATGAAGGTTCTGCTCGTCGATGATTTGATCGCTACGGGCGGAACTCTCAAGGCGGCTTGCGAGCTGCTCGAGAAAGATGCCGGAGCCGAGGTTCAGGGCATATTCTCGGTAATTGGATTACCTTTTCTGAAGTTCGATAAGACTCTGGAGGATTACCAGGTCACGACCCTCATCAATTACGACAGCGAGTGATTCGACGGCTAAACCGTATTTCTCACAACCAATAGCCATCATATCCGGATTTTCTAATTTATCTCCACTTCCACAGTTGTGACGGGGCCCAGTACTCCAAAGCGGTTGCGTATTCTGGCCTGGAGGGTGTTTTTACGCCTCTTCAGAGCCCATTGAAATCGCTCCGGCGAAACCTGCCACTTTCCGCCATTTATTTTTATTAGATACTCTTTGAAGTTGGGTGTGAAGTTGTAATCACCGAATGCATCGAGACGGACTGAGAGCGTGCGATCATCGACAGGGGAGCGGTAGATGTCTACGCGGTTGATATCGTGATAGATGGCTCGCATGTCATCTATGTCTGTTCGACCTCTTAGGGACCAGTTTTTGTCCCAGCTGTTGAGCCAGTCCTTTACAATGTAGATCGTGCTCCAGAATTGATCGCCCTCACCGACGTCGGGATTGAAAAAATCGTTTCTTCCGATGAGAGCGATTTCGAAGGTGTAGGTGAGGAAGATCTCATCTATGGGCCACCAGATCCAGGCGTTGTTGTCAGATCTCTCGATGGGAAAGTCCTCGTGAGTGTAACGCCGCTCATTCGGCCCCACACCAAAGACGTAAACGACATCTTTGCCGCCGTTTTTTATCCACTCTTCGCGCATTTCGATAATCGAGAGTGGGATCCCGTCCTTTTCGATGTGCACGTTCCACGTGACGTCGATAAAAATCCATTTACTCAATTCGTTCGACCAGATCTCATTCACTGCGTGCTCTTCGCCCTTGATGTTACGCAGAAAGAAGTATCGCGATGTCCAGCCCAAACTCAACGCGGTCTGCAAGTAAACCGCGGCGAAATGAGAGCAGTGGAAGGATGAACCGGATTTTCCCAGCCTTAGAATCTTGAGGGCGTTACGTAGATTTCCTATGGGGTAATTGTGGCGGAAGTCGAGATTGGAGAAGACCCAGTTTTTGAGGTAGAGCATACGCTCGAGCTCGGTTCTTCCCCTCGCAACGTATTCATCGAAATCGAATTCACGGCGAAGCGCCTCGAGCCCCCGCTCGCCGAATGTCTCATGCTTGAACTCGATGGGCCGCTTCTGGAGCTCCTCGGACTGAATCGGAATTGCAGATAAACATATTAGGAGAAGGCATGAAAGAATGACATATTCTGCTGTTGTCGTACGATGATAGCCGAGCATGGTTTGTTCAAAAAGGTCCTGTGCTAAAAAAGTTATATGCCTGCACAAAAC
>CAZLRN010000541.1:0-2847 GCA_964561715.1 uncultured Spirochaetales bacterium | reverse complement strand
AATCTACACCGGTTACCGCGAACTCTTCTTTTGGACCTCGTATCGCCATAATCGCTAAAGCACGCATGCTCTCATTGGGGCCCTCTCGGCCAATTATTCCCGCCCCAGTGCAACCCACGATCTGAGCTTTGGGAGAGAGCCGGTGCAGTTCGCTCAGGATTTCTTCAAAGTTGTGCCCCATAGTCGTGTGGAAAATGATGAGATCACAGTCCGGGTTGTCCGAACCGAGGGCATTTCCCAGGCATTCGGCGACGGCCCTCTTCGAATTAACCACTCCATTGCTGCTCGAGTAGAACTCCAACAAGATGGCCTCCTCTACTCACTCTTCACGTGCACGCAATAGACTCCCTTGCCTTCCATAGCGGGTTGAAAGCAGGCGTCATCCGAGACACATTCCGAATCCCTGATATCTCCAGATTTCCATCGCTTGATAAGATCGGGCTCGTGGATCAGCGGACGACATAGAGAGATATAGTCTGCTATTCCCTCCTCTACCAGCCTCTGGGAGTCTGAATAGGATCGGATGCCACCGACAAGGATCAGGGGTATGCCGATCCGCTTCTTGTAGCGTTTTGCCGCCTCATCGTAGTACACCCCTTTTTTGGTCACCGGCGAGAAGGAGTCGTCAGGTTTGCCCGTCAGCAAGCTGAGAGCCGTCCCACCGCTCATCTCAATCGCGTCAACCCCGGACTGTTCGAGCAGTGCTGCCGTCTGCAGCATGTCATCTACATCTAGTCCACCCTCGAGATTATCTTGCGAGTTTATCTTGACCAAAACCGGGAAATCAGTTCCTACAACTTCTCTTACGCTCCGAACAACCTCCAGCACAATCCTGGCCCTGTTTTCGATGCTTCCCCCGTACTCATCGCTCCTCCTGTTGAAGTACGGAGAAAGGAACTGACTCAGGAGAAAGCCGGGAGCGGCATGGATCTGAATCCCATCAAATCCAGCCTTTTTAGCCCGGACTGCGGCATCTCGAAAACTGCCAATGACCTGGTGAATCTCCTCTTTGGTCATCTCTCTCCCAGTCGGACCCTTTTCGGTCGCCATCACCGATGGGCCCGACGCCTCCTGCCCCGTGAGCTCGGAATCGGCAAAGAGGCCTTCGTGCATCATCTGGACGGCGATCACCCCACCGCCCTTGTGAACGGCCTCTGTCATTTTGCTGAGCCCTTCCGAAAGATCATCGCTATGGATTCCCATCTGAACGGGATTCACGTGACCGCTTTTCGCCACAAAGGCAAAGCCGCTGATAATGAGCCCCACCTCGCCCTCGGCGAGCTCAGCCATCAGATCGATAAGCTTCGGAGTGCAGGAACCGTCCTGATTGGCTGGTCCCATAGCCGTTGCGGAACGCACAAAGCGATTCTTGAGGGTCATGGAGTTGAGGGTCGTCCTTTCAAAGAGCTTTGGCATCTCGATACCTCCTACATATTCTATTTGCAAGAATCATTCCAAACGCTGAACCAACGCCAAAAGCAGTGATTACAGGACTTGCCCGCTGGGAGCAGGGCCGGTTCTGCCACGCTCTTTCGAGGCATTCGGAGATCGGATTGCTTTGGAAGATATATTGAGGGTGATCCTGGTTGCTACAGATCTGTGACTGCTCGAAAAAAAACAAAGCATCTTAACTTCTTTTTAAATAGAGAGTTAGTCTATATCCTAATGAATAAAGCTAACTAGCGAAGCGTGACCCGGGCTTGAAGTCCAGCCCACCCCCCTACCGTTCAAGGTCAGTGTATCAAAACCTGGCGATGCTGAATAGCGGGCCATAACCAAAAGCTTGCCAATGACAGGCCTCTCTAGGCTTGGAGAGCATCGAGGGGAGAAAACTCCATTATTTTGGAGGGAATCCAATATATTGGAGTTTGCATCGCTCCAAAACGCTCCTCATATCCCTAAAAAGACCCTTCGCACGCTCCTCGGATCATCTGGCACGGTAGTTGCAAGTAGGTGTACAGATACCAGAGGGAACTCTGGCGAGCCGGGTAACGATCTAGGAGGAGGATTGTTATGTTAGCTTTCATGGATGTTGCAGAGAATGACTTTCATAGAGCTCAATCCAAAGCGAAAATTGCCAAGATCTTCTCGCTTTTGAAAGGCAGAAGTGACGACCTCCTTTCTTTTGAAGATGTGAAGAAGATGGCGGCGCCAACGGGTGAAAGCTACATAGGATGCAAAACGGTCCCGGTCAGAAAGATCGTTGGAAGCGAAGGCCGGACGAAAGATTTCAACGAGTCCTTCCGCCCTCGCAAAGGTTTTATGTGCGAACGCTGGACCAGGATTGATACGGCTTACTACGAGGAGAAAATCCTCCCTCCTGTCAAACTTCTTGAGATCGGAGGGGTTTATTTTGTGAGAGACGGCAATCATCGCGTCTCAGTGGCTCGTTCCCATGACGTTGCTTTCATAGATGCAGAAATCATTCGATACGATTCCAAGATTAGGCTCTACCCCAATATGGGGATGAAGGATGTGAGCGAAAAGGTAGATGAGACCGGAGAAACCAATATCGCCGCTTAGTCTATTGCAATCCCGAGGTGAGAGGCCAAGCGCATTAAGCAGGCGAACCGATTAGGCGCTCAATGCCGTAGCTCAATTGCCGTAATAGACAAACGGAGCCCAGTAGAAGGGTTGGCTGTACACCTTGCCGGTGATAAAGCTTCTTTTCATGGCTGTCATAGCTTCGTCATACCGCACACCGGCGTCACGGACCAGGCGATACATTCCCACCATGAATTCCATAGTGGATTCATCAGCCACCTGCCAAAGAGAAACGGAGAGCGCGTTTGCTCCTGCCACGAGAAAAGACTGAGTGAGGCCAACAACTCCCTCTCCCCCATATAT
>CAZLRN010000540.1:0-2859 GCA_964561715.1 uncultured Spirochaetales bacterium | reverse complement strand
GTCCGGAGCAAAACCTACGCCGATATCGTGAAGCTCATGGCGTTGATCGATAGCAATGGAGTACTGAGAGACATCCAAGCCCGGGTTTTCGGCTGCGGGTATGCGATAGCCGCGGCATCGCTTTTTACGGAAACAGCAAAGCTGGAGAACGTTGCAGATGTGATGAGGAAGGTGGAAGAAGAGCTGAAGCCCCTTATGCGATTAGCGTCGGGATCCCACGTTTCCTGTCTCAGCCTGCCACTGAAAGCCTTTTCGAATATAGCTGGAGGCTATCACGGGGAGAGTTCGAATGGCCCTTCCTGATGTCGTCTTGATTGGGGCCCATGATTACGCCAATGACGCTTTCACGAGTGTCGAGGCGCCGGTGGTGGCGGAGTATCCTGTTACCCTGTTGATCAACGGCCGCCCATTCATCTCAATCGTCTGTTCGGGAACCGATTTAGAGTTGCTCGCCCTTGGTCATCTGATGGCTGAGGGAATTATTAGATCTCCTGAGGAGATCGAATCAATCAAAGTGGACGAAGAGAATCTCTCAATCGACATAGAAACAGGCCAGGGTAAGGAGCTTATGAAGCGGCTCTTTAGGATTCACACGATATCATCCGGCAGCGGACGGTCGGGAGCGAATCCAGGAGACGGCTCAACGAAAAAGCTCGAATCGATTCCTCCAGCGCTCAAAGCTCCTGTGATTTGTTCGTGCATGAAGGAGTTTCTGCGCACATCCGACCTGCACAGAGCAACGGGAGGCGTGCACAGCGCTGCCCTCTATTCTGTCGTTGGAGAGAGAATAGTCTTTTTCGATGAGATCGGCCGGCACAACGCCGTGGACAAACTGATCGGCTACGCGGTTCGCAAATCCCTAGATCTCGGTAGTGTAATGCTCCTCTCCACTGGCCGGCTATCCCGTGAGATCATCTCAAAGGTGTTGGCTGCCGGGGCTCCCGTTGTTGTCTCCAAAGCTTCTCCCACAAGCGTCGCGGTCGAAATGGCCAGGGAGAGCGGGATTGTCATGATCGGCAACGTAAGGGATCGTCAGCTGCGCGTCTATAGCGGCCGGGAGTATATCAAGGAGTAGAGACGAGTCAACATCGATGAGAATCCGGATCAGGGGCGCGGCAGAGCACAACCTCAGGAATATCGATGCCGATTTCGGCGACGGTCTGACCGTCGTCACGGGGGTCTCGGGCTCGGGCAAATCGTCTTTAGTCTTCGACACCCTCTATCACGAGGCCCACCGCCGGTTTGCCGGTGTTTACAACCTCGATTCGACTCACCAGCTGAGTCCTGCCCGGGTCAGCTCCATCACGGGACTGGCCCCGGCCGTCGCTGTCGGGCAGAACATTCTCAACCGTAATCCCAATTCGACCCTGGCCACCGCATCGGGGCTTCATCCCTTTCTCCGCCTGCTCTTCTCCCATTTCAGCACGAGATCCTGTCCTTCCTGCGGCGAGAGCCTTGCCGTGCTCACCGAAGACCAGATTACTGAGCAGCTGGTTAGGCTGCCCAAGCCGTTGGAGATGTATGCGCCGTTAGTGAAGGGGAGCAAGGGCAGTCACAAGACACTGCTCGAGCTGCTCAGAGAAGAGCTTCCGAGCAGTGAAATCCATGTAGACGGAAAACCCTGGAGCGGAGGAAGAGTCGATCCATCGGTGACTCATGATATCGAGATTACCATCGGCATGATTGAGCGGGGATATGCGAAAAAACGGATAAGGGAGGTAGTGAGATCGGCATGGTCCTTCGGCGCCCTGGCTATTCGTGCGCACTCCGGTCGGGTTGAAACCACGCTCTCCCGAGCCCCGGTCTGTGTGTTCTGTGGCCGGGGATTCGCGGAGCTTCGCCCCATCCTCTTTCGCACTCCCTGTCCGCACTGTCGGGGAGAGGGCTGCGATGTATGCCACCGAACCGGCCTTCATCCGGAGGCTTCCGCCTGTGCCTGGCAGGGCCTTCGATTTTCAGAGCTCCTGGCGCTCTCCGTCAGGGAGGCGGAGGCGCTTTTACGCAAAGCGGCGCTACCGACTTCGGCCAGGCGTCTCGCCGTAGAGATTCAGCGGCGGCTTGATGCCCTGAACCAGGTCGGCCTCGGCTATGTCAGCCTCGACCGCTCATCACCCTCTCTCTCGCGGGGTGAATCCCAGCGCCTCCGTCTTGCCGTCGCCCTGACCAGCAGGCTGGAGGACCTTATCCACGTCCTGGACGAGCCCACGATTGGTCAGCATCCGGCTGATGTCGCCCGTCTGATGCCTGCCCTCCGGCGGCTTCAGGGACCGGTGATCTATGTCGAGCACGACAGGGCTGCCGCCGCCGTCGCCGATCGTGCCGTTGATCTCGGACCCGGGGCCGGCAGTGAGGGAGGTCGCCTGATATTCGAGGGCACCCCTCGTTCTCTATGGAGCGCCGATACGCCGACCGGGCAGTACTTCAGCGGCCGTAAGAAAGTCCCGACGCCGGCCAAGAGAGAAGAGCCTCGAAGCTTTCTTAAGATCCGAGGCGCCAGCCTGAGAAACCTTCGCTCTATCGATGTGCCCATACCGATTGGCGGTCTTACGGTCGTGACCGGAGTATCCGGGTCGGGCAAGACCACCCTTGTCCGTGATGTGCTGGTGGCGTCGCTCCACAGCGGAAGGCCAACCGGCTGCGAGGGTATCGACGGTCCGAGGCGCGATGGCCCGGGGCCCGTTGGCCCGGGGCACCATAGCTCGGGGCGCGATGGCCCAGGGCGCGTTAGCCCCCACGGTCTGCGCGCGGTCATCGTGACCCAGGATCCGATAGGGGTGAATCCCCGCTCCAATCCAGCCACCTACACAAAGCTTTCCGATTCGATCCGGGATATCTTTTCCGCCAAGACCGGATTGTCGG
>CAZLRN010000539.1:0-2862 GCA_964561715.1 uncultured Spirochaetales bacterium | reverse complement strand
CGACTGGGGTGAAGAGGTACCAAAAGACCAGATCGATTCGGCCAAGCTTCGGCCCGACTTTCAGAGTGCCCCCTACCTTGGCACTTACTACTACACATTCCAGACTCAGAAGCCGCCATTCAACGACGCCAGAGTCAGAAAGGCTCTATCTCTAGCTGTCGATCGAAAGACTCTGGTCGAAAAGGTCAGCAGAGCTGGAGAGTTCCCGACAACGAAGTTCGTTCCCGACAACATGGCCGGCTATCCTGGAATCCAGGGCCTTGGAGAAGATATCGCGAAGGCGAAAAAGCTCCTGGCCGAAGCTGGATATCCCGACGGCAATGGATTCCCCAACTTCGAAATCCTCTACAACACCGACGAAGGACACAAGAAGATCGGCGAGTACATCCAGCAGCAATGGAAAGAGAATCTCGGGATCAACTGCACCCTGGTGAATCAGGAATGGAAGACCTATCTTGCTACCCGGCGAGCCGGAGATTTCCAGGTCGCCCGAGCGGGCTGGATCGGCGACTATAAGGATCCCAATACCTTCCTCGACATGTTCGTCAGCGGTGGTGCCATGAACGGCGGTAAGTACACCAATCCCAAGTACGACGAGCTCATCAGCAAAGCTGCCCGCATGCCCGCCGGAAAGGCACGGATGGAGACGCTGATGGAGGCCGAGAGGATCTTTATCGAGCAGGATCAGGCCGTCATGCCCATCTATCATTACACATCCAAGAACATGATCGACCTCAACAAGTGGGGCGGCTGGTATGTGAACATCATGGATCACCATCCCACTAAGGATGTCTTCAAAAAATAGAAGCGACTCTCTCAGGATTTTCAGAGAGCCGGGTCCATCCCGGATCCGGCTCTATTTTTCCTTTTAAAGGCCCGCTTCATGAAGTATAATAGTCTCCTCGAAGGCCGGCAAAACGGAATTCCGAGAGGCAAGGAATGACCAAGTATATCATCCGCCGTTTTTTGGGACTCTTTCCCACGATCTTTATCATCATCACTCTCAGCTTTTTCATAATCCGAATCGCCCCGGGCGGGCCCTTCGATATGGAAAAAACCATTCCCAAACAGATCCTGGAGAACATTGAAAAGAAGTTTCACATGGACGAGCCGCTGCTCGTGCAGTATGGACGCTATCTCTTGGATATGCTTCGGGGTGACCTGGGTCCCTCGTACCGCTATCAGGACCGCGACGTCAACTACTACATATTCAACAGCCTTCCCAACTCACTCTTGCTCGGACTCATCTCTCTGACCATGGCCGTCACTCTGGGAATAGGTGTCGGCATGATCTCCGCGGTTAAGCAAAACACGTGGGCGGATTATACGGCGATGTCCTTCGCCGTAATCGGGATTTCCGTTCCCCTCTTCGTCGTGGGACCGGTACTGATGTATTTTCTGGCCCTCCAGTGGAAGCTGCTTCCCACATCGGGATGGATCACGGGGAGACACGGCTGGGTGACCCTCATCATGCCTGCGCTGACTCTCGCCTTCCCCTACTTTGCTTACAACGCCCGCTTGAGTCGGGCCAGCATCCTGGAGGTGCTCCGGAGTGACTACGTCCGCACAGCTCGGGCCAAGGGACTGAAAGAACGGACGGTTCTCTTCAAGCATGTTCTCAAAGGAGCGCTTCTCCCCGTGGTGAGCTATCTGGGGCCCGCCTTTGCCGGTATCGTTACAGGGTCGGTTGTGGTGGAGACGATCTTCCGTGTCCCCGGGATGGGTAAATTCTTTGTGCAGTCCGCCTTCAACAGGGATTACACTCTGATCATGGGAACGGTGATCGTGTACTCGGTTCTGCTCATCATCATGAATTTCATAGTGGACATTGTTTACTCGTTTCTGGATCCGCGGGTTACCTACAAATAGGAGGCATCATCTTGGACACCACGGCCTTGCAAGAAACGGAACAAGATCAAGCGACAAACGAGTACGGCCAGCATGTTAAGGGCGTGAGCCTAACAAAGGATGCCTGGCGCCGACTCAAGAAAAACCGCATGGCCATGGCAGGTCTCGTTGTCGTGATCATCTATGTCCTAGTCTGCGTGCTTGCCCCCATACTGCCCATTCATGACTACACGAAGATTATCACCGATCACCAGTATCTGCCGCCAACTCTCACCAAAACGGCAGGAGAGCTATGGCTTGAGAAAACGGAGAAGTACGCTCTGGCCACAGCAAAGAAAGAGGGAAGGGACAAGCTCAACGCAGAAGAGCTGCAAAAACTCGAGGATATCAAGAGACGCATTGCCACCGAAACCATGGTGATCAACGGAAAAACCATCAAGGTGCATGAGCGCAGATACATACTGGGTACCGACTACCACGGTCGAGACATGCTTGCTCGTATCATCTACGGCGGGCAGATGTCTATCGCTGTCGGATTCATCGGAACCATTACATCCGTTCTGATCGGGATCATCATAGGATCCATATCCGGTTTTATGGGCGGTAAGGTCGACTATATTCTGATGCGTATAGTCGATGTCATGTATGGATTGCCCTACATGCTGCTGGTCATCATCTTCATGGCCATGGCAGGCACGAGTGAGGTGCGTGTCCGCATCTTTATTCTCTTTCTGTCGCTCGCTCTCATATCTTGGCTCACCGTGGCCCGAGTCGTGCGGGGCCAGATCCTCTCGCTCAAGAACTCGGAGTTCATCGAGGCGGCGCGATCCATCGGTGCCAGTCCGGCAAGGATCATATTCCGCCATCTTCTTCCCAATACGGTGGGCATCATCATCGTGTTTTCTACCTTGAGAATTCCCCACTTCATCATGATGGAGGCCTTTCTCTCCTTTCTCGGTCTTGGCATCTCGGCTCCCTACGCGTCGTGGGGTTCCCTCGTAGGAGACGCTGTAG
>CAZLRN010000538.1:0-2893 GCA_964561715.1 uncultured Spirochaetales bacterium | reverse complement strand
GCCATGATGCCGGCTACGCCGCCTCCCGCTACGAGAACGTCGACTTTCGCGGCAACTGGTAGTCTCCTTTCGGGTTCGAGGACATAGTCTCGATCCATTCTCATTCTTCCTTTCTTTATTCACTTCTGTTTTATTTGTGGTATCGACCTGTCCTCATTTCCCTAGATCGATGCCCTGACCTCTGAGTCTGTTTTGCAGCTTGTCAATATCGATATCTCTCACCCCTACGCCGTCGGCCGCTGCAATAGCTGCTGCGATTCCGGCGGCCTGACCGGCAACGATGCAGCAGTACATGCCTCGAGTCCACGTGTCGCCGATGTGGGTCGTCGACATGGCTCTTCCTGCAACCAGCAGATTCTCGATTCCTTTAGGAATGAGACATCTGTAGGGGATTTCAAAAGAATACAGTTGAGGCACTTCTTCCCTGTCGTGGCGGTCATCTCTGCTGCCCTCGCCTCGGTCCGGTGAATGCATGTCGCTTCCAACCGAGTGCCGGCGGTAGATACGCGCGATGGTGTCGGGAAAGGATCGATGCCCCGATACGTCTTCGATCCCAAGAACATACTCGCCTACGATGCGTCGGGTTTCACGGACGCCGATATTGGCTGATGCATCCACCAGAAAGGCATTCGAGCATCCGGGGATTCTCGCTCTGATGAACTCGATCAGCTGCTTCATCTGCTTGCGACCCTCCGCTTCGGCCAGGGTGAGTTGCGAGGCGTCCGTTCCCTTCAGGTCGTAGATCCGCGTGGTATTAACAATGGCCGTGCCGTGTTCGACGGAGACTCCTTCGAAGCGGAGGTAGTGGCAGTCCTTGTCGACTTCGCCCTTTGACCGCGCTTCCTCGACCAGATCATAAAAGCCGTTCAAGCGAACGACGCCCTTCTCAATATCCAGCACGGTCGAATTGGGATTCTTCGCAAACTGTTCGGGATGGGCTCTGGCATAGTCGACCATTGCGCCTATATCTAGGTTTCCCAATCGGAACAGAACGGTCATCGGCCGGGTCATTCCGTCCTCTTCTCGGCCTACTGAGACAGGAGCGC
Organism: uncultured Spirochaetales bacterium; assembly: GCA_964561715.1. Classification (GTDB taxonomy): domain Bacteria; phylum Spirochaetota; class Spirochaetia; order SZUA-6; family CAZLRN01; genus CAZLRN01. The sequence continues at coordinate 1,847 of CAZLRN010000538.1, read as the reverse complement.
CAGCTTGGAACGCCAGGTCCGCATCTCCCGAGGTATCGACTGTTATGCCGCCCAGAACGACTTGGCGGCCGGACTTGTTCTCGACGAAGACACCTGAGATCACTCCGTCTTTGATATAGGGCCGTGAGGCAACAGTGTAGAGGAGAGGCTGGACTCCAGCCTCGTTGATGTATTCCAGGGAAGCCTCCTTGAAGGCCTCCGGATCGAAGATGACGATTTTGCCGGCTTTGGCGCCTCCGACAGACACCAGCCGGTCTATCAGCTCTCTGGTGAACCCCGTTGTATGATCGGCGTCCATCATAAAATTCGCCATCAAACCGGCTGTTGCCGTGCCGCCGAGAAAGGCGTTCCGCTCGATGAGGATCGTCTTTGCTCCTTCTCTGGCTGCTCCGATGGCAGCCCCCAGGCCGGCAGGTCCTCCGCCGGCGACCACGACGTCGGCCTTCTCGAGTACCGGTATGTCCCGAGTCTCTTCGATGACAGTATGAGCTTTATCTTTCAATCTCAAACTCCTCCCTTCATTTTCAAGCGTCGAGGTCTGTGAGATCTCCCTCGAGTGCCTCCTTATGATTTCATCGTACGGCTTCTATCGGCGCATGCGCGGCGAGACGATCTGCGCTGTTTAGATTACATTTTCAATCCTGAAAGAGTGATGCCCTGTACGAAGTACCGCTGCAGAAACATATAAAACATCATAACGGGAATGATAGATAACGTCGCCGCCGCCATCAGCAGTGAGTATTCCGTAATATTTTCACCCTGGAAAAAGGCCAGACCCAGCGCGACGGTGAATTTTGACACCTCATCCAAAAATATCAATGGATAAAAGAAACTGTTCCATGTTTCGACGAAAGTAAAGATAGCCAGCACAACCAGCGCCGGTCGACACAGTGGCAGAATTATCTGGCGGTATATTTTTAAAGAACTGCAACCGTCGATGCGAGCCGCGTCGTCCAACTCAAAGGGTATCGTTCCGAAAAACTGTCGCAGCAGGAAAACTCCGAATGTGTTGGCCATCGCGGGGTGCAGTATGAGCGGCCAATGGGTGTTCAGCCAGCCTATGGCGCGATAGCCGAGATAGAGGGGGATGACCGCCACCATCATCGGGATCATCATGGCCGCTATCAGGAGCCCGAACGCAAAGTCCCGTCCCGGAAAGGAAAAACGAGAGAATGCATACGCCGCCAGGGAGCAAAAGAGCAGGCGACCCAAAACAACCGCGATCGTGATTTTGACGCTGTTGAAAAAGAAAAGGGTAAAGGGGTAGAGCCTGAAGATATCCGGATAATTCTGCCAGTATATCGGATTGGGGATCCACTTGGGCGGTATGATCAGCGCATCGTGCAAAGGTTTAAAAGATGTTGAGATCATCCACAGAAACGGAAAGATCGTCGCAAAGCTCAATAGGATCAATGGAATATAGAGAGTTGCGTGAAGAATGCTTCTGCGGAGCTCTCGTCGTTTGCTCGTTTTAGTCATGCCAGCCTCCTAATCCCTATTCCTATTGGTAGAAGACCCACCGCTTGGAAAGCCACCATTGGAATATGGTGATCAATGCAATGGCTAAAAAAAGTAACCAGGACATCGCACTGGCCCATCCCCACTGAAAGAATTGGAAGGCTTCTTTCCACAAATGATACACATACACGCTTGTAGCAAATCCGGGACCTCCCTCGGTTATGACGTAAACGAGAGCAAAGGACTGGAACGAGAAGATGATAGCCATTATCAGAACAAAAAACGTAACAGGAGTAAGAAGCGGTAGAGTCACATGCCTGAACTGCTGCCACCGCTTCGCTCCGTCGATAGAGGCTGCTTCGATCAATTCTTGTGGAATATCCTGCAAC
>CAZLRN010000537.1:0-2933 GCA_964561715.1 uncultured Spirochaetales bacterium | reverse complement strand
GAGTTGCGGTTTTCGCGCGAGTTTCGTTCCCTCTCCCTCGACGCTCAACGGCTCTTTGTGAGGCTCATCTCGAGAAAGGGACCCCACTTTCGGGCGGACAAACTGCGATACCCTGAAATTGGACATATCCCGTTCGCAGCGGAAGAGCTGGCCGAGAGGGAGTACCTTCAGATTGACGGTCCGATTCCCACCGAGGCGCTGCTTGAGCTTCTTACGAAAGAGGAGATTGTCGAGTCTGTTTTGTCGGGAATAGAGGCTGGAGGGTCACCTCCAAAAACGAAAAAAAGGGACGAGCTGGTAAGCCGTGTCATGGAATACCTGTCTGAAGATGAGGTTTCACGCTGTATTCATCAGGAGTTTCGGATTTACACTCCCCTCAAAACTCAGGAGATGCTTCTCTACCGCCTCCTGTTTTTCGGAAACCTCAATCAAGACTTGACTGAATTCGTGCTCATCGACCTCGGCATCTATCGATACGAGAATTACAGGATCGACAGGTCGGATCGCCTCTTCAGTTCAAGAGAGATGCTCGACAAGACCTTCGAGCTTATAGCGATAAGGGAGGAATTTCACGGCGCCAGAGAGGAAGATGATATCCAGCTTCTTCTCGACATCTCACGCCGGATCCCAGACGCATGCGATGAACCGGGTCTGCTCCGACTGCGCGACAGAGCCCTCTGTGGCATCGCCAGAGAGCTTGAGCGAAAAGCTATGCTCCATGAAGCCCTCGGGCTGTACGAACAGGCGACAAGGCCTCCCTCCAGAGAACGGAGAGCACGCATCCTCCAACGCCTCCATCAGTTCGAAGCAGCCTACACCCTGTGCAGGGAGATCGTTGAAAACCCACATAACGAGGAGGAGCTCGAGTTCGCCAGGAGCTTCCTGCCCCGCCTCGGCGGACGGATCGCCGGCCACCTCGCCAGGCGGCTGGACGGCAGCGGACGGCGCGACAAGCGACCAGCTAACGAAGTGACGGCTCCAGCCCGCTTTACGATTCCCACCGACGAGCTCGCACTGGATTTTGTCGAGGATCTCTCGGTCGAAGACACCGTTCTCCAATACTTCAAAGAACAGGGAGTGTCGGCATTCTACTCCGAGAACCACCTGTGGAAGACCCTCTTCGGCCTGGCCTTTTGGGATATCATCTTCATGCCGGTACATGGAGTCTTCTTCAATCGCTACCAGCGAGGACCTGCGGATTTCTTCTCATCTGATTTCAGGAATCAACGCGCCCAAGCCATCAAAAGTCGACTCGCAGAAATCCAGAGCTCACGAAGCTGGCCCGAAGAGATGCTCAAGCGTTACGATGAAAAGCACGGAATTGCGAATTACCTCGTCAACTGGGACGTGTTGGAAAGAGAAGAGCTCGAGCTTGCCCTCCTGCGTATCGACCGGAATCACCTTGTCCGAATTCTGGACCGTTTCAGCCGCGATACTCAGGGCAACAAGACAGGATTCCCAGACCTCATTCGCTTTCCGGACACAACCCATGGCTATGAGCTCGTCGAGGTGAAGGGTCCCGGTGATGCATTGCAGAGGAACCAAAAACGCTGGATGGCTTACTTCGTCGAGTGGGGAGTTCCCTTCAAAGTGCTGAACGTTAGTTGGCGCTGATGCTGTTCGATCCCGTCACTTGCAGAGGTATTCGATGCTGCTCGCCAGAGTTTCTCTGAGTTCCTCCGGATCTCGACTCTGAAACTCTTTGGAAAAGGGGTCAAAACTGATTTTGCCGTCGTAGCCCAGCTGAAGAAGAACCTCGATCTGCTCCTTGCTCTTCGACAGATCGTTCGCTCCGACTAACACTCGATGTTCGTCGCGATAATCCGCGACAGCGAGGGAGCATTCCACACCAGAGATATGCACCAGCCCCGTGGCAGCCACCTCGTACTCCTCGATAAGTGTAGAGATCGCATCGGGCCCGATGTGATGGTGGAAGGTGTCGTGCACGACACTGTAAACGGGATAGCCGGCCTCTCTTATCGCCCGCAACGCCAATACCTTCGAACGAAGGGAGCTCTCCCGAAATCCCAGCGGCTCGATGTACCCTCTGAGCCCGCTGTCAACAAAGAGGGGCCCGAAGGTCTGAAGAGCCCTCACCGTTTCGGCGAAGAACTGTATCGCCTGCCTCGGATCGGCGGGATCGTTGTTGGGACACAGAACGATGGCTTCGCAGCCGATGATCTTCGAGAGGTCGATCAGCTCTTTCAGCTCCTCGGTGAGATCCGACAAGAGGGAAGCGATGTTGAACCTCTTTAGAGCGTTGATGGACCAAACCTCAACAGCGCTCTGTGCGAAGAGATCACGCGCCGATTCTGGCGACAATTCGTCGATGATGCCTCGAGAAAGGTCGTTTCGAAGCTCGATCCCACTTAAGCCGAGGGAGGCGGCGAATCGGACAAACTCATCCAGAGGAGTGTTGGGGAGCATGATGCGATTCAAACCCACTCGCTCTTTCTCGATCAAAGCTGCATCCTTAAAGCTGTATCCTCGGCATGTATCCTCAGCATAACTCTACCCCTCTAGACCCGCTTCTTCAATAGACATCAAATTTAATTGACATCCAAATCCTGCAGGATAGAGAGAAATGTCCTCCACTGAGCAAATTTCTCTTGACTTTTCTTATTTTTCTGATTATTCTGATATAACTGGAGAATCAGATGAATAGCAAAAAGACTGAGGAAGGCTGCGTATCCGGCGGCGGGTGCTGCAGCGTGGAATCTGTCGTCAGTGTGGACGAACGGGGGCAGATGGTTCTGCCCAAAGAGATACGGGAGCGGGCGGATATCAAGGCCGGCGACAAGCTGGCTGTCGTCGGCTGGGAACGAGACGGGAGAATCTGCTGCATCTCTCTCATCAAGGCGGATCAGTTGGGTGGAATGGTGAGGGGGCTTCTGGGCCCCATGCTGCAGGACTTCAATCCAATAGAACAAACC
>CAZLRN010000536.1:0-2955 GCA_964561715.1 uncultured Spirochaetales bacterium | reverse complement strand
CTTTGAAACCGCACGCAGGCTTGCTCGAGAGGAGGGCCTGCTATGCGGTATCTCCGCAGGCGCGAACGTATGGGCTGCCGTCGAAGTGGCAAGGCGGCAGGAGAACAAGGGCAAAACCGTCGTGACGATTATCTGCGACACAGGAGAGCGGTATCTCAGCACCGCGCTTGTTCAATAGCTATTGCTCCGAAAGAGACGGCGTGTTTGCCCTCTTTGCATGAATGGCAATTCTTCTTAGAATGAAGTTACATGCTGCGCGAAGCACGTCTGATCGGGATCTGTGGAGGTTCGGGCTCGGGCAAAACGACCATTGTGAGCAAGATCTCCGAGATCATCTCTGATTTTGTCTTCATTCCTCAGGACAGCTACTACAAATCCGCTGAGTACGTCAGCAACAAGAACATAACGGCCTACAACTTCGACCATCCGGAAGCCTTCGACAGCGACCTGCTCTTCGAGCATCTCGTGGCGCTGAAGCGTTTCGAGCCCATCGAGCTGCCCCAGTATGACTTCATCCACCATCGGCGAATGGAAGCCACGGTGACCATTCATCCCCAAAAGCTCATTCTTTTCGAAGGAATCATGATCTACTTCGAGAAGCGCATCAGAGACCTGATCGATCTCAAGCTCTTTGTAGAAACCCCTGACGATATCCGGTTTATCCGTCGGCTACGAAGAGATATCAACGAGCGAGGCCGAACGGTGAATTCCGTAATCAATCAGTACCTCGAGGTTGTGCGGCCTGGGCACTACCAGTTCGTCGAGCCTACAAAGAAGTACGCCGACCTGATCATTCCGGAGGGCGGGTACAATGAGAATGCCTTGCAGGTGCTCATTTCCTTTCTCAGGGAGATACTGAGCGAGGAAGCAACAACATGTCATGGCGTGCGATCGCAAGAATTATCTCAGGCTCAAAAAAAAGAGACTGACTAACTTGCCTTGCGCTCGTTGGCGTATACCAGATTAGTTCAAAGAGGCAAACTCGACGCTGGACAGAGGCGCAGGAGTAGCGTTAAATCCCCCAAAAACATAGATGCTATCGTTATAGAAGACGCTGGTATGTCCGAAGCGAGCGGTATTCATGGACGATGTCTCAGTCCAGCTGTCCGCCAGCGAGTGGTTTGCTAAAACCTGCGTGTAATAGACCTTTGTAGTTGGTGTGTTTGCGCCGCTTGTATCGCCCCCGATGATATAAATAAAACCGTTATTTGCGATGCTGGTGTGGGCCTGGAAATTTAAAGGCAACGCACTGCCGGTCGCAAGGTCCTCGATCCAGGGTCCGACATCGTGGGTCGCCGGATTGATCTCGGCAAACTCGACGCTCTTGGGATTGTCGCTTCCACCGATTACGTATATGTATCCGTCCCATACAACAGCCGTATGCAGTTGGCGAGCCTTTTCCAGAGTATTGCCCGACGAGCTCCAGGGCGCTACAATCGTTCCATCTACGTCGATTTCTCCGTATTCTACGTTCTGAAGAGCGCCGTTACCTCCAATAACATAGAGGTAGCCGTCGTAGGCCACGCAGGCGTGCCAACGGCGAGCGGTATTGAGTGTCTCCGTGTCTGTCGTCCAGGCGTTGAGCGTCCCGTTGGCGTTTGCTGTGGTGAGATAGACGGATGTCTGGTTTACCAAAGAGCCGTCCGCTCCTGCGGTGACATAGATGTAGCCGTTGGATACCGCGGCGGCTGATCCCATTCTTACCGCCGGCAGAGCTTGGGTTCCGGACCAGCTCCCCACAGAGGAGCCTATGGAAGCGAAATCGACGTTGTTGATCTCGTTAAAACTGCTATCCCAGCCACCGAACAGATAGACGTATCCGTTGTGAGTCAAGCTAGCGTGGTACGTTCGTGCACCGGCTGTGGTACCCGAAAAGGGATTCGTAAACTGCCAGCTCGAAAGGCCAGGCCCAGATCCTCCATCGTCATTGCCTCCCCCCGTCCCTCCGCATGCAAAGAGCATAAAGAGCAAAGCAAAGAGAATGCTCGCAGACAATAAGATTTTTACAGAATTTCTATTGTGATTGTATATCGCATCCGATCTTAACATATTCGTGCTCCTACTACACAACATTTCGCTTACGCTGGCATTCTTGAGTCAGGTTATTACTATTAATTATAGTACGAATCATGGATTTAGCAATTGCTGGAGGCTCAATCTAACCCTCAATGTCAACAAAAGTGTACACGTAAAGCTGCATGCCTAGCCCTTTAGATGGGGGTACGGAAAAGGGATATATTAAGGTTGAGGAAATGGCGATATAGTAGTCAGGAGTGATGGTGCGGTCTATTAGAGGAATTGTATTTGTAACCCTCGTTTTCCTGTCAGTTCATCCGGTTTGTCCCATAGATTTCACCTGGAACGGAAGTGTCAGTACTGCCTGGTCGAACGTGAATAACTGGACTCCCAATACGAACTATCCAGGTGACACGGTGGCCCGAACGGATAGAGTGCTAGTCACGTTTGGCGCTGGGTCTGCAAATAACCTGGTCCTCGACGTCGGCGCAGCCATAGTTGGAACGATCGGTGAGATCATAATCACTGAACTCGCTCGATCCCTAACGCTTAACCAGGACTTGACTGTAGACGGAAATATAACAGCGGGCCAGGGCGGGCTCGGAAATACCGGAACGATCAATGTAAATGGGAATATGCTCACGCTAAACGGTACCGGAAACATGAACATCCAGTTTGGTGGAACCGTGAACGGCAGTGGAACGATTAGATTAAATGGAGACTGGAGCAACGGTGGGGCAGCATTCAACCACCAGAATGGCCTTGTAGAATTCATCCGTGTCGGATCTCAGAACATTACATCGGCCGCCGATCCCTTTTTCAATTTGCAGAAGTCCGGCTCCGGCACATTGCTGCAGCTGGACGCCCTATCTGTCAGCAACGACCTCACGATCTCTGCTGCTCTGGATATCGTTGACATGGCGAACCAGAGTTTCACGG
>CAZLRN010000535.1:0-2965 GCA_964561715.1 uncultured Spirochaetales bacterium | reverse complement strand
TCATCCTCATGGTAATCCCCGATAGAGACATCCCCAAAACTATGGCGGGAATTAGAAACATCTGAAAGTTGCCTATGGGATCGTCCCAGAACTTGATAAGCATAATCGGGGGTGACCAGCCCCACCATATCGCGGGAAAGACTATCACCATTGTCCCCAGCCAGAAGTTGGGAATCGCGACGCACAGAATTGCAAAGCTCCGGCAGACATAGTCTCCCGCGCTGTCCTGCTGTACCGCCGAGAGAATCCCTATGGGCAACGCTATTATTTGGGCGATGAGCAGGGCCATGATGCCGAGCTCCAGGGTGACCGGCCACCTGGCGGCTATCTCATCTGTTACCGGGGCGTTTCTCCACAGGGAGATCCCGAGGTTACCCTGCAAAAGCCCGTTGAGCTTTCCATCTTTATCGCGGATAAGTCCCATCCATCTGAAATATTGGATATACGAAGGCACATCGAATCCCAACCGTTCCTCGATTTCCGCCCTGTCTGTCGTGGTGAAGTAGGTCATCTCCGACGCCATGAGATCTACGATGTCCCCTGGAATGAGACGTATCGCGAAAAAGACCAAAAGACTAGCAATCCAAAGGGTGGGAATTGTGAGCAATAACCTTCTGATTATATAAGTACGCATACTTAGCTGCCATCCTCTCAGCGGGCTTTGCTGCAGTAGCGTAATGTCCTCATAACCACTCTTGTATCGCTGATATACTCTAGTTAATCAGACTTTGGCATTATATAACGCCATTTTAAGAGTCGTCAACATCATTTTCGCACCGATGTTGAAGCTCCATGATAATGTCCCCTTAGAACTCGATAGAAATGTCCCCATGGGATGTGAGATTCTCCTGAGGAGGAGGATCTATGTTGGAGGAGGCATTATTGATGACAGCAGAAGATCGTAGACGGTTAGTAATGATGGAGCAGGTGAAAGCGGGGGTGTTGAAGTTGATAGATGTCAGTCGTCTGCTCTCGATCAGTTATCGTCAGGCGAAGCGGATTTGGGGGAGGTACCAGCAAGAAGGAGCGTCTGGATTATTACATAAGAGCAGAGGCAGAGCCTCGAACAAGAGGAAAGATCCCCAGATGAGAGAGGCAGTGGTGAGGAGGTACGAAGAGAAGTACCCTGGGTTTGGACCGACTTTGGCTGCGGTATGAATCGGCACGGTTAGTGACCCCGCACATGGCCATTTAAGAAACCTTAATAGATTTAAGAGAGGAGAGGGTTCATGAAAACAAAAAAAGTTCTTGTTCTGATGCTGGCATTGGCGCTGGTCGCAGGCTTTGCCTATTCAGGAGGCGAGAAAGAGGTAGAAGGAATAGCCGCTGCACCGGGTGCACCACAATATGGCGGGACACTTACTTTTGCTGATAGGTATCTCTATGAGCCAAAAAATTGGGATGCCACTACAGGTGCTTGGATGGCTTCCGTTCATTATTACCCCTATTTGTCGTTCCTGGTATTAGGAGACGTAGAGAAATACGGGCCAAGAGGCACCAATGAGTATGCCTTTCAACTTCACCAGGAGATCCCCGACCAGTCCCTGGGAGGTGATCTGGCCGAAAGCTGGGAAGTCAGCGCGGATGGGTGGTCTTCCACCTGCGCCAAGGATGTATGTATATCGACAATGACCGCATAGGTATGGAACGCAGGGAAGTTACTGCCGACGATGTCGTCTTTGGCCTTGAGCACATAATGGAAGGCCCACTGGGCAAAGGGGCAACTAAGTTCGTGAAGAGCATATACGCTGACGGCAAATACAAAGTAGTTATTGAATTTAAGTATTACGAGGCCTTGTGGGGTCCTATGCTGATATTCGGCATGGGCAGCGTATTGTATCCTCCTGAGGTAATAAAAGCTGGTGCTTCAGAATGGAGGAACCAATGTGGCAGCGGATCTTTTATCCTTAAGGATCATATTTCGGGCTCTGCGTCATACTACGATAGCAACCCCGATCACTGGGGGAAGACAACCATCAGCGGTGTGGAATATGAAACAACTTTTGTGGATAAGCTTGTAATACCCATCATACCTGATGAGCTCACCATGGTAGGTGCCCTGCGGACGGGAAAGATTGATGTAACAATGGTCCCTGAAAGATACGTGAAGAGTCTAGGCGAATCGAATCCTGAGTTGGTAATAGCGAATTATGTAGCAGGCGGTATGGTTTGTGTAAGCCCCCAATGCCTCCGTCCGCCATTCTCTGACCGCAACGTTCGGCGGGCTTTGATGGTTGGTATAGACATGCAAGCCTATGTGGACACCGTGTTGCTGGGTAACGGTCTAATACACCCCTTCCCTAGTCCTGGAAGTCCTTACTATATGCCGCTAGAAAAGCTTCCTCCGGAAACCCGAATGTTGTTTGAGTATAACCTGGACCTGGCAAAAAAGATGCTGGCTGATGCTGGTTACCCCAAGGGCTTAAAAATAAAAATGTATATGAAGCCTTCTAACCCGAGAGATGCGGATTCCGCAGCATTCCTGGTAGACCAGTGGGCGAAGATCGGCGTTGAGGTTGAACTGATCGGAATGGAGCAGACTGTCCACGAGGCACTGAGGTTTAGCCGCGAATTTGACGGCCTCTACCTCCGGGATGATGCACTTGGCGCCACCACTGAGCTAGCCCAAAGGAAAACCGAGGCCGTAAACCTGGCGGCTTCTTGGAACAATGCGTACTTTGACGAGCAGATTTCAAAAGCTCAAAGAATGGTAGATATTGGGGAGCGTACCAAAATACTGAGAGAGATGGCTGTGTATTTCATTGATGATGTTGGCAACATAAATATGCCCGCAGGAATGAGCTACAAGTATTGGTGGCCGTGGGTAAAGAATTACTATGGTGAGGAGGATGCGGGATACGCCAACTCTATACCCATGGTGGTTCGCATGTGGATAGACCAAGACCTGAAGAAAAAGATGGGCAAATAGCGCCATCAACTGCCGAAATCACAATGAGGACGGGGA